>NZ_JAMXSG010000439.1:0-2738 GCF_024124365.1 Pseudonocardia sp. McavD-2-B | reverse complement strand
CACGACGGGCGGCCGCTGGCCCCGGCCGACGTGCTCGCGTCGCTGCGCCGGGTACTCGACCCCGCGACCGGGGCGACGGCCGCGCCGCTGCTCGCGCACCTGGACCTGACGGCCAGCCGCGCGGTGTCGGCGACCGAGGTGGAGCTCGTGCTGGGCCGACCCGACTTCCTGTTCGCCCTGGCCCTGGCCGCGCCGGGAACCGGCATCGTGCGCGGCGGGCGGGGGGACGTGCCCGTCGGGACCGGCGCGTTCCGCTTCCTGCCCGGCTCGCCGGACGCCCTCTACCGGCACGACGGCCACTGGGCCGGCCGCCCGCCCGCGCCCGCGGTGGAGTTCCTGGTCGACGACGACGAGGAGAACCGCTACCAGTCCCTGGTGGACGGCTACGTGCACTGGGCACACGACCTGTTCCCGCACAGCGCACGACGGCTGCTCGGGCGGACCGGGACGACCGTGCTGTCCGCACCGGGCTCGGTGACCCGCTTCCTCGACACCGGGCCCGGCCCGCTCGCCGAACCGCGGCTGCGCGAGGCGGTGCGGCTCGGGATCGACCGGGTGGAGCTGGTGCGCCAGATCCTGCTGGACCTCGGGCAACCCGGTGACGACCTGTTCGGGGCGGGGCTGGCCCACCACCCGGGCGGGCTCGCGCCGGTGGTGCGCGACGTCGCGCGGGCCCGGGAACTGGTCGTCGCGGCGGGGGCGGACGGGGCGCGGGTGCCGCTGTTCTTCGACCCGTTCGACCCGATGTCGCGGCCGACCGCCGACCTCGTCGTGGAGCAGCTGGCGGCGGTCGGGCTGCGGTGCGAGCCGCGTGAGCCGGAGCCGCCGGACGTCGAGCCGACCCCGGGCATCCGGTTCCGCCGTGCCGCGGCGCAGCCGATCCCGCTCTACCTGCAGGCCGTGGCCGCGGCACCCCGGGTCCCCGGGGACGACACCGCGGGCGACACCGGCGACGACACCGCGACCGACGGCGCGGCCGGTCCCGAGACCGGCGGTGCCACCGGGAGCGGGGATGCCGCGGGGGGCCGCCCCGACGTGCGGGCGCTGCTCGCCGTCGCCGCCCGGGCACCGGACGAGGCCCGCCGGACCGACGCCCTGCGCCGCGCCCAGCTCCTGCTGCGCACCGACGCCACCGCATGGTCGGTCGGGGACGAGCACGTCGGCGTCACCGCGGACCTGTCCGGCGTCGGACCGGCCCGCCCGGACACCGGGACCTGGGCCCGGTTCCACCGCGCCCGCCTCGGCTGACCGCGCTGCATCTGATCGGCAGGTGCGCATCAGTGGCACTTGTGTCCGCAGGGACGTATGTGATCCCGTTCAGGTGATCAACCGACGGGGGGACGTCGTGCTGCGCTCCTTCGGCGAACTGACCGCGCCGAGCCGGATGCTCGTGGTGAACCAGTTCGGCATCAACCTGGGCTTCTACCTCGTGCTGCCGTTCCTGGCCACCCACATGGGGAGCCTGGGCTACGCGGCGGCGACGATCGGACTCGTCCTCGCCCTGCGCAACCTGTCGCAGCAGGGGATGTTCCTGGTCGGCGGCTCGGCGGCGGACCGGATCGGCTGCCGTCCGGTGATCATCGTCGGGTGCGCGCTGCGGATCGTGGCGTTCGGGCTGTTCGTCGTCGCCGACTCCCTGCCCGGCCTGATCGCCGCCGCGGTGCTGACCGGGCTGGCCGGGGCGCTGTTCAACCCCGCGGTGCGCGCCTACCTGATGGCCGAGGCCGGCGATCGCCGCGCCGAGGTCTTCTCCGTGTTCAACGTGTTCGGCCATGCGGGGGCCCTGCTCGGGCCGCTGCTCGGCGCCGCGCTGCTCGCGGTGGACTTCCGCCTCGTCGCAGCCGTGGCGTGCGCCGTGTTCACGGTCCTGACCGTCGCGCAGCTGTTCGTCCTGCCCGCCCGTCCGGCGCCGCCGCAGGACCGTGGGCTGCTCGGCAGCTGGGGCGAGGTCGTCGGCAACGGCCGGTTCCTGCTGTTCGCGCTCGGCGGGGCCGGCTACTTCGCCCTGTTCAACCAGCTGTACCTGGTGCTGCCGGTCGAGGCGCAGCGCGTGTCCGGCGTCGCCGGTGCGGTCAGCGCGGTGTTCGTCGTGTCGACCCTCGTCGGCATCCTCGGCCAGGTCCGCATCACCGCGTGGTGCCGCGCCCGCTGGACCGACGGGCGCACGATGGCCGCCGGGCTCGTGCTGATGGGCGCCGGGTTCGTCCCGCTGGGTGTCGCGGCGCCGTTCGTGCCGACCGCGCCCGCCGGGGAGTGGACCGCGGCCGGGCTGCTCGCGGTCACACCGGTCCTCGCGGGCACGGTCGTGTTCACCGTCGGCATGGCGATGACCAACCCGTTCTCGCTCGCGCTGCTGCCCCGGGTCGGCAGCGAGCAGCTCGCCGGCACCTACTACGGCTGGTACTACCTCGTCTCCGCCGCCGTCGTGGCGGTGAGCAACACCGCCGTCGGGAACCTGCTCGACCGCCATCCCGACGGCGCCGGCCGCTGGATCCCGTTCGCCGTCCTGCTCGCGATCGGGCTCGTCGGCGCCGCTGTCATCGCCTGGATGCAGCGCACCGGCAGGCTCGAACCGCGCGCCGTCACGACCAGCACCGCCACCACCGCCTGAGGAGCACCCGTGGAGCTGACCCGACGCACCTTCCTGGGCGGCGCCGCCGCGCTCGCCGCGGTCCCCGCCCTCGCCGCCTGCGGCGGCGGCACCGGCGGGGGTTCCGAGCGGCTGCGCGCCGCCTTCC
>NZ_JAMXSG010000438.1:0-2821 GCF_024124365.1 Pseudonocardia sp. McavD-2-B | reverse complement strand
GCGGTCGGACTGCCCGCGGCCGAGGGGCTCGCCGCCGCCGTCGCCTACGGGGTGCTGGCGCTCGTCGGGGTCGCACCGGGCGCACTCGTGGTGCTGCGGCGCCGCCGGGCGGCCCGGGAGACCGCGCCGTCAGCGCCCGGCGAGCGCCCGCAGGTGCCCCTCGAAGGCGACCACGAGCGCGTCGAGCAGGCCCCGGCCCTTGTCGGCGGTGGCGAGCGACGGCCGCCCCACCACACCGCCGGCGGAGTAGGCGGCGAGCCCGGTGGTGAGCAGGTACGGCCGCTCGTCGGCGACGTGGTCGGCGGTGCGGTACGACGGCCGGACCTGGTCGGGGACGGTGTGCAGCAGGATCGAGGTCTCCAGCTCCCCGGCGTGCATGTCGGCGGTGTTCGAGGTCTCGCACCCGGCGGTCCGGCGGGCGGCGGTCCAGTCCTCGGAGACGGGGAACAGGGCCATGGGCAGCGGTCCGACCGAGGCCTCCTGGACGACGTTGCGCAGGACGTGGTTCCCGCCGTGCGCGTTGACCAGGACGAGCGCGGTCGTGCCGGAGGCGCGCAGCGAGGCGGCGACGTCGGAGACGACCGCGCCGAGCGTCGCCGCGGAGATGCTCACGGTGCCCGCCCACGCGGCGTGCTCGTGGGAGCAGGAGATCGTCAGTGGTGGAAGGACGCGCACGGGGTGGGCCTGCGCGATCCGGGCGGCCACCGCGGACGCCACGAGGGTGTCGGTGGTCAGGGGCAGGTGCGGTCCGTGCTGCTCGAGGCTCCCGACCGGGAGCAGGGCCACGGAGGCACCTCGCTCCCGGACGTCCTCGGTGGTGTCGACCGGGAGGGGATTCACGCAGGCGAGGCTCTCACGGCCCCGCCCGATCATGGAGGAGCAACGGTGCACGACGACCGACACGAGTTCGCCGAGTCCCGGTTGACCACACGGCACGGGGAGTTCCGTGCGATCGCCTTCCGCGAGTACGAGGGCGGTCCCGAGCACCTCGCGCTGGTGCACGGCGACCCCACGGACGTGGAGGCGCCGCTGGTACGGATGCACTCCGAGTGCCTCACCGGCGACGTCTTCGGCGCGCGCCGCTGCGAGTGCGGGGCGCAGCTGTCGATCGCGATCGACGCTGTCGTCCGCGCGGGCCGTGGCGTGATCGTCTACCTGCGCGGGCACGAGGGCCGCGGCATCGGCCTGCTCGCGAAGATCCGCACACACGTGCTGCAGGACGAGGACGGCCTGGACACCATCGACTCGGCCGTCGCGCTGGGCCTGCCGGTGGACGTGCGCGACTTCGGGGCCGCCGCGGTCGTGCTGCGCCACCTCGGGATCGGCCGGGTGCGGCTGTTGTCCAACAGCCCGGCGAAGGTCGAGGCGCTGACCGGGTACGGCATCGTCGTCACCGAGCTGGTGCCGGTGCTGGAGCCCGCCGACGAGCACAACGTGCGGTACCTGACCGCCAAGCGCGACCGGCTCGGGCACGTCCTGCCGCAGGTCGACGCCGCGCCGGACGCGCCGCGCGGCCACACCGCGACCGGCTACTGACCCCCGTGGTGCGACACCCGAAGGCACAGCGACGGCGGCCCGTCCGCCGCCATCGTGGCGAGCACGGTGGGCAGCTGGTCGAGCGTGCAGTCGCCGCCGACCAGGGCGTCGAACCGGGGGTCGGCGAGCAGCCGCAGCGCCAGCGCCATCCGGTCGCCGTAGCCGCGGCGCGCCCGGCGCGGGGACACCGTGCCGACCTGGCTGGCGCGGATGGTGAGCCGGCGGCTGTGGAACGCCCCGCCCAGCGGCAGCGGCACCGAGCGGGTCCCGTACCAGCTGAGCTCGACCACCTCGCCCTCCGGTGCGAGCAGCTCCAGCGAGCGGGCCAGGCCGGCCGGGGTGGCGCTGGCGTGCACGACGAGGTCCCGGTCGCCCTCGGCGTCGTCGGGAGAGGCGAACCCGACGCCGAGCGCCGCGGCGACGGCGGCCCGGTCCGGGTCGGGGTCGACGAGCTGCACCCGCGCGCCGGGCAGCCCGGCCAGGACCGCGGCCACCGACGCCCCGACCATCCCCGCCCCGACGACGGCGATCCGGTCGCCGACCAGCGGGGCGGCGTCCCACACCGCGTTCACGGCGGTCTCGACGGTGCCGGCGAGCACCGCGCGCGCGGCGGGCACGTCGTCGGGGACGACGGTGACCGCGTCGGCGGGCACCACGAACAGGCTCTGGTGCGGGTACAGGCAGAACACGGTGCGCCCGGCGAGGCCGGGCGGGCCCTGCTCGACCTCGCCCACCGCCAGGTAGCCGTACTTCACCGGGGCGGGGAAGCCGCCGTCCTGGAACGGGGCGCGCATCCGTTCGTATTCGGACTCCGGGACCTCGCCGCGGAACACCAGCGTCTCGGTGCCCCGGCTGACCGCGGTGTACCGGGTGCGCACGAGCACCTCGTCCGGCCCGGGGTCGGGCACCGGCACCGTCCGGATCTCGCCGTGCCCCGGCGCGGCCAGCCAGAACGCCCGTGCCTCGTGCCCCACTCCACCGTCCCCGATCCCGGCGCGCGGCGCGCCGACGGTCCCGACAGTATCCGGACGTATCGGGCGCCTGCCCGGTACACGGAGGTGATCTGATGGACCGGCCGCACGTGCTGGCGTCGGTCGCGATGTCGCTGGACGGCTACATCGACGACGCCGGTCCCGACACGCTGGTGCTCTCCGACGCGGGCGACCTCGACCGCGTCGACGCCGTACGCGCCGGGGTGGACGCGATCCTGGTCGGCGCGGGGACCGTGCGCGCCGACGACCCGCGGCTGCTGGTGCGCTGCGCGGAGCGCCGGGCCGGGCGGGTC
>NZ_JAMXSG010000437.1:0-2834 GCF_024124365.1 Pseudonocardia sp. McavD-2-B | reverse complement strand
GGCGTCGCGGGCGTGCTCGGCCGCGGCGAGGCGGCCCACCAGGTCCTCGACGGTGTGCCCGACACTGCGGGCGCCGTCGCCGCCGCGCGGGGCGCGCTGCGGCAGTCCGGCGGCCGTCGTCGGAGGGAGCACGGCGTCGGGAACGGGCCCGGCCGGGGGGACCGCGTCCCCGGAGCGGGTCGTCTCGTCGTCGCGTACGTCCTCGGCCGTCACCTCGGCGCCGGTATCCGTGACACCGTCGGTCACCTCGTCGTACCCCCCGTGCAGCTGTTCACGGTGCGTCAGTCTCCGTGTCCCCGGCGCAGCCCGACAGCCCCCGTTCGGCGGACGGCGGCAGTCCGGCGGTCGACGGTGTGTGACACGGGCGACCACGGAGCGACGCTGCCAGGATGGGGACATGTCCGACACCGGTGTCGCCCGTCGTCTCACCGAGTTCAGCCACGGCGCGGGCTGCGGCTGCAAGCTCGGACCGGCCCAGCTGGGGGAGGTCCTGGCGGCGGTCACACCCCCGTCCCATCCGGACCTGCTGGTCGGCACCGACACCGGCGACGACGCCGCGGTCTGGCGGCTGTCCGAGGACCGTGCGCTGGTCGCGACCACCGACTTCTTCACCCCGATCGTCGACGACCCGGGGACCTGGGGCTCGATCGCCGCCACCAACGCCGTCTCCGACGTCTACGCCATGGGCGGCACCCCGCTGTTCGCGCTGAACCTGGTCTGCTGGCCGTCCGAGCAGCTCGGGCCGGACGTGCTGGCCGCCGTTCTGGAGGGCGGCGCCGGGGTGGGTCGGCGGTGCGGGTTCGCCGTCGTCGGCGGGCACACGATCGACGACCCGGAGCCGAAGTACGGCCTCGCCGTGGTGGGGGAGGTCCACCCGGACCGGGTCCTGACCAACGCCGGGCTGCGCC
Organism: Pseudonocardia sp. McavD-2-B; assembly: GCF_024124365.1. NCBI lineage: Bacteria > Bacillati > Actinomycetota > Actinomycetes > Pseudonocardiales > Pseudonocardiaceae > Pseudonocardia > Pseudonocardia sp. McavD-2-B. The sequence goes on along the minus strand of NZ_JAMXSG010000437.1, from coordinate 1,926 downwards.
CGGGTGACGAGCTGGTGCTGACCAAGCCGCTCGGGATCGGCGTGACCACCACCGCGGTGAAACGCGGGGTGCCCGCGGACGTCGACGCGGCCGTCGCCGTCATGACCACTCCGAACGCCGACGCCGCGGCGGCCGCCCGCGAGGCGGACGCCACCGGCTGCACCGACGTCACCGGCTACGGCCTGCTCGGGCACCTCACGAAGATGACCGTCGCCTCGGGGGTGGACGCCCACGTCGACGTCGCTGCGGTGCCGCTTCTCGGCGGGGTGCGGGAGCTGGTCGCCGACGGCGTCGTCCCCGGCGGCACGCTGCGCAACCGCGCCTGGATCGACGACCGGGTCGTCGCGGGCTCCGCGGGCGAGGAGGACCTGCTGGTCCTGTCCGACGCCCAGACCTCCGGCGGGCTGCTGTTCGGCGCCGCCCCCGGCCGCGGCGACTCGGCCGTCGCGTGGCTGCGTGGGCGCGGGCACGACGCGGCCCGGATCGGCACCGTGACCGAGGGGACCGGGCTGGTCCGGCTCTGAGGCCTAGGGTCGGGGGCGTGCAGCCCGTCGACCGTTCCTGTGCCCGTACCCGCGCCTGGGTCGACGAGGCGATGCGCCGCGTCCAGGCCGACGCGAACCGTTCCGCCGACACCCACCTGCACGTGCTGGACCTGCCCGCCGAGTGGGGCGTGCAGGTCTATCTCAAGGACGAGTCGGTGCACCCCACCGGCAGCCTCAAGCACCGGCTGGCCCGGTCGCTGTTCCTCTACGCGCTCGCGTCGGGCTGGATCACCGAGGGCACCACGGTCGTCGAGGCCAGCTCCGGCTCGACGGCGGTCTCCGAGGCGTACTTCGCCCGGCTGCTCGGGGTGCCGTTCGTGGCGGTCATGCCGCGCTCGACCAGTCCGGAGAAGATCGCGCTGATCGAGCGGGAGGGCGGGCGCTGCCACTTCGTCGACCACGGCGGCGAGGTCTACGCCGAGGCCGAGCGGCTCGCCGCGGACACCGGCGGGCACTACCTCGACCAGTTCACCTACGCCGAGCGCGCGACCGACTGGCGCGGCAACAACAACATCGCCGAGTCGATCCTGGCCCAGCTGGCCGAGGAGCCGCACCCGGTGCCGGAGTGGATCGTCGTCGGGGCCGGGACCGGGGGCACCTCGGCCACGATCGGCCGCTACCTGCGCTACCGGCGGCTCGCGACCCGGCTGGCCGTCGTCGACCCGGAGGGGTCGGCGTTCCTGCCCGGGTGGACGGCGGGGGACCCGTCGTACGCGACCGGGGCGGCGTCGCGGATCGAGGGGATCGGGCGGCCCCGGATGGAGCCGAGCTTCGTCCCGTCGGTGATCGACCGGATGGTCCCGGTGCCCGACGCGGCCAGCGTCGCCGCCGCCCGGCACCTGCGCGACCGCACCGGCCGGTGGGCGGGCGGGTCGACCGGCACCAACCTCTGGGGCGTCTACCAGGTCGTCGCCGAGATGCTGCGCGCCGGACGCGCGGGCAGTGTCGTGACCCTGCTGTGCGACGGCGGGGAGCGCTACCGTCACAGCTACTACGACGACGCCTGGGTCGCCGCCCAGGGGATGGACCTGGCGCCCTACACCCGGACCCTCGACCGGTTCGTCGCGACCGGGGTCTGGTCGGCGCCCGCGGACTGAGCCGGGCCGGGGATCATTCCCCGGCGAGCAGGGCGGCGGTCGCGAGCAGCCGCCGCTCCGACCCGGGCCGGCCCACGAGCTGCACGCAGCCGTGCTCCCCGGGCCGGTACACCGGCGCGACCAGCGACGGCAGCCCGGCCAGGTTCCACGCGGCCACCCCGGTGGACCCGGCCCCGGACGCCCCGGGCGGGGCGGGCAGCAGACCGGCCTCGGCGCCGGCGTCGTCGAGCCAGGCGACCATCCGCTGCCGCCACGACGCGGGCGTCGCGGGACGCAGCCCGCCC
>NZ_JAMXSG010000436.1:0-2847 GCF_024124365.1 Pseudonocardia sp. McavD-2-B | reverse complement strand
AGCCCGGTGCCGCTCCGCCGGTCCCGCCGGTCCCGGTGGGCTGAGGCCCGGCTGCCCGACCCCGCCCCGGCGCCGCCCGGGCTGCGCTCGCCGGCTCCCGGCCGCGCCGACCTCGATCAGTACCTCAGCGCTGTCCCCCCGTCACGCGACCGCCCTGAAGTACTGATCGATCGCCGGACTCGGGTCCGGGGGAGTGGGCGAACGCCCGGAGGTCGAGGAAGTCCGCCGGGGTGGACGGCCAGCCGTGCACCGGCAGCAGCGGTACGGCGTCGGACCGCGTCGAGCGGCGGACCAGCGCGTGCACCCCGGCGTGGTCGGGGGTGTCGACGACGACGGAGTCCGCGGCCGGCCGCTCCTCCACCGCCCGTCAGTCGACGTGGTGCCGCCAGTGGTCGGCGAGCGCGCGCAGATGGTCGGGCGGGACGCCGGAGGACCACCCGGCGCCGGACGGTACGTCGGGCCGGCGGTGTCGTCGAGTCGGGCGTGCAGGCGGTCGATCTCCGCCTGCGGGACGGGGAACGGGTTCGGCGCCACGACACGACCGTGGCACCGGACCCGGACGGATCTTGTCCTCGGAGGTCAGGCCGAGACGACGGTCCCGATGTGCTCCCCGGCCAGGGCCTTCGTCAGGTTCCCGGCGACGGTCCCGTCGACGATCTGCACCGACCGGACGTGCCGGGCGCGCTGCAGCGTGCGCAGCGCCTCCCGGTCGATCGGCAGGGTCCGGGCGGCGTCGGCGAGCAGGTCGGCCGCGGACGCCTCTCGCAGCACGGTGTCCCCGTCGAGCACGCCGCCGACGTCGCGGACGTAGGTCAGCGAGGCCGCGCCCCACGCGTCGGCCAGCAGCAGCGCGCCGGTGTCGGTGCGGTGGGCCGGGATCTTCCCGGCGGCCGTCGGCAGCTCGTGCACGCCGTAGGGCGGGTAGCCGTTGGTGACGGCGGCGTTCGACGCGGCCAGGTGCACCGGCAGCTGGTGGGCGACGGTGTCGTGCCCGAGGTAGGCGACGCCCTGCTCGGCGAGCAGCGCGGCGACCAGGTGCCCGTTCTGCTCGGCCTCACGGCCGGCGATCTCGGCGAGCGCACCGGTCGGCAGGCCCAGGTCGAGACCGACGCCGAGCGCGTGCCGGGCACGGACCCCGGCACCGGTGGCGATCAGCAGCGGGTCGCCGGAGATCGCGGCGCGCAGCTCCTCGACGAGCGGCAGCAGCACGTCGCGGCCGCGGTCGACGATCGAGCGGCCGCCGAGCACGACCACGCGCAGGCGGGGCAGCATCCGGATGACCGGCTGCTGCTGGTCGACGGGGCGGACCTGCTCGCGGTCGAGCAGGGTCTGGCGGGCCAGCGGGGACTCGACGTCCTTGGGGTGGGTGGTGCTCATCGGGCGTCTCCCGCGGTGATGATCGTGCCCACGTGCTCGCCGGCGAGCGCGCGGGTGAGGTTGCCGGGCTTGAGACCGTTGACGATCTGGATCGAGCGGACGTGCGTCGCGTGCCGCATGAGCTCCAGCACCGGGCGCTCGACGATCAGGTCGGGCAGGTCCCGCTCGACGAGCTCGTCGACGGTGATCTCGGGGATCAGGGTCGCCGACGGGTCGTTCTTCGGGTTCGCGGTGTAGAGACCGTCCTCGTCCTTGACGAAGATCATGTTCTTGCAGCCGTAGGTCTCGGCGACCAGGTAGCAGCCGGCGTCGGTGCGGTAGGGCGGGATGACGCCCTCGTCGGGCAGCGGCTGCCACATGGCGTACGGCGGCATGCCGGCGAAGATCGCAGCGCGGACCTCGGACAGCGACAGCGGCAGCGCGTCGAACCCGCCCCCGGCGACGACCGGCACCCCGTGCCGGGCCATCAGGTAGCCGAGCATCGTGGCGTTCTGCCCGGCGACGGCGCTGCCGACCGAGCTGAGCACACCGGTGGGCAGGCCGAGCCCGGCGGCCAGGGAGTACGCGTGCCGGGCACGGGTGCCGCCGCCGGTGCCGATCAGCAGCCGGTGCGCGGACCGGGCCTCCAACAGCTCCTCGACCAGCGGGAACACCGCCTCGCGGCCGCGGTCCATGAAGCTCTGCCCGCCGACCTTGACCACGGACACGTCGGGCAGGACCCGGATGTCGGGGGTCCGCTCGGTGGCCGCGGCGAGCTCCGGGTCGTCGAGCGACCGGGTCAGCAGCAGCGACTCGAGCTCGGCCGCGCTCGCGGCGTGCGTCATCGCATCTCCTCGTGTTCCGATGCGCGCACCCGGACGGGCGGCGCGTCCGGCGCGAACCTAGCGACTCCGGGTCGCGTCGTGCCCGACGACGCCACGGACACCCCGACCGGGCTGCGGTACCGGGACCGGGCGCCGCGCCGTCGGCGCGGCCGGTCGTGCACGACCGGCCGGGTGCGGGGGGGGCGCGGACGCGGTCACCCTGGGGTGCGGAGGCGGAAGGTGCCGGTGGGCGCGTCGAAGGCCAGCTCGTCGGTGTCGAACACCGCCCCCACCGCCCCGGAGGCTGCCAGCTCACCGGGCGTCCCCGTGTGCAGCGCGCCCGCGCCGTCGAGCAGCCAGGCCCGGTCCGCCAGACGCAGTGCCGGCTCCAGGTCGTGGGTGGACAACAGCACCGCGAGGTCCTGCTCCCCCGCCAGCCGGCGCAGCGTCCCGAGCAGCGCGACCCGGGAGGAGACGTCGAGGAACGCGCTCGGCTCGTCGAGCAGCAGCAGCGAGGGCTGCTGGGCCAGTGCGCGGGCGACCATCATCCGCTGCCGCTCGCCGTCGGACATCCGGGCCAGCGGGCGTCCGGCCAGCGGGCCGGCGCGGACCGCGTCGATCGCGGCGTCGACGGCGGCCTCGTCGCCGGCGGTGAGCACGCCGGTGG
>NZ_JAMXSG010000435.1:0-2849 GCF_024124365.1 Pseudonocardia sp. McavD-2-B | reverse complement strand
ATGCGGAGGCCGCCGCCCGCGCCGACGCCGCGACCGCCGAGGCCGCGCGCTCCGCCGCGGAGACCGACGCCGTCGCGCTCGCCGGGGAGGTCCGGCCCGCAGAGCTGCTCGGACTCGACGAGATCCGCCCGGACACCGACGCGGGCCTCGTCGTCGACACCCTGACCACCGCGATCCGCGGCGCCGAGCGGGAGCGGACGACCCTGCACGGCGACCAGCGCCGCGACGAACGCGCGCTCGCCGCGCTCGGCGACGGCGGCCTGCTGCCCGACCCGACGGAGATCGAGGACGTCCTCGCGGCGCTGGAGGCCGCCGGGATCACCGCCTGGTCCGGCCGTCGCTACCTGGCGAAGCTGCCCGCCCCCGACCGGGAGACCGTGCTGGCGCGGCTACCGCACCTGGCGGGCGGGGTGCTGCTCAACGACGCGCGCGACGCCGAGCGGGCCCGCGCCGAGCTGGACGCGGCGCGGCTGCTGCCGGCCTGCCTGGTCGCGGTCGGCACCACCGCCGCGCTGCGCGCCGACGCCGATGCGGCGCCCGGGATCGACTTCGTGGTGCCGCCCAACCCGGCCCTGCACGACGAGGAGGCCGCCGAGCAGGTCCGGGTCCGGCTCGTCGCCGAGACCACCGAGCGCGCCGCCCGGCTCGCCGAGCTGGAGACCGTCCTCGACGACGACCGCAGGCTGCGGGACCGGTTCGCCGCGCTGCGCGACCGTCGTCCCACCCTCGCCGACCTCACCGAGGCCGCCGAGGCCGCCGAGGCCGCACGGGCCGCGGCCGTCGCCGAGTACGAGGCGACCCGCGCCGAGGTCGAGGACCTCGACGAGCGCGCCGACCGGCTCACCGTCGACCGGCCCGGCCTGGAGCGCACCGCCGGGGACACCCGTCGCCGGGCGGACGCGCTCGCCGCGCTGCGCACCGAGCTCGCCCGCCGGGCGACGCACGAGGAGCGGATGCGCACCGGGGAGGCCGACGCCGCGCGGGCCCGCCAGGAGGCCGACGCCGCCGGGACCACCGCCGACCGCGCCGGTCGCGAGGCCGCCGACGCGCAGCAGACGCGCGACCGGCAGCGCGGCATCGGCACGATCCTGCGCGACGAGGCCGCGGCGCTCCCAGTCTCCACCGACGAGGTCGGCGGGCAGGACGGAGAGCCGGAGGGGACCCCCGAGGGGTCGCTGGCCGAGCTGCGCGAGGAGTTCCAGCGGGCCCGCGACGCCTACGCCTCGGCCTCCGTCGACACCGACCTGCAGGGTGCGCTGGAGCGGGCCGAGGCCGATGCGCGGGAGCGGCGGGTCGCCGTCGACGGGCTGCCGCGCACCGTCGTCGAGGCCGCGACGGCGTTCCTGCACACCCCCGACGGCGCCGACGCCGCCAGCCGCCGCGCCGCCGCCGAGCAGGCCCGGACCGCCTACGACGAGGCCGAGAGCCGCCGCGCCGACGCCGCGACCGAGCTGGCCGTCGCCCGCCGCGAACTGGAGCGGTTCACCGGCGGCGAGCGGCCGATCGACCCCTACGACCCGCCCCGCGACGCCGAGCACGGCCGCGAGCTGGTCGCCCGCGCCACGGCCGACCTGGACGCGGCGGGCAAGGACCTGGAACGCCGTCGTCGGGCCCGGACCGACGCCGAGGACGCCCACCGCACCGCCACCGACCTCGCCCGCGGGTTCGGGCTGGTCGTGTCCTCGCTGGACGAGACGCCCGAGCCGTCCGGGGTGCCGTTCGACGGCCACGTCGAGGCCGCCCAGGCTGCGCTCAAGCGCCACCAGAACGCCGTCCGCGACGCCGCGGGGGAGCGGACACGCGCCGAGAAGAAGGTCCGCGAGGGCGTCGACGCCGTCGCCCGCTTCGCCCAGGACCCGCGGTTCGCGACCCTGAGCTCCCCGGTGCACCGCCACATCGGCGGTGTCGACCGGTCGGAGATGCCCGGCCTCGCCGCGGAGTGGATCGCCGCGCTGCGCCCGCGGCTGCGCTCCCTCGACGACGACCTCGGCAACATCGAGCGGCACCGCTCCGGGATCGTCACCCGGCTGTCCGGGATGGTCGGCGAGGCGCTGCGGACGGTGCGCCTCGCGCAGCGGCTGTCCCAGCTGCCCGAGGGCCTCGGCGACTGGTCGGGCCAGCAGTTCCTGCGGATCCGGTTCGAGGAGCTGCCCGACGCGGCGCTGCGCCACGAGCTCGGCGCCGTCGTCGACCGCACCGCCACCGGCATGGCGGGCGGGAAGGCGAAGGACCGGCGCGACGGCATGTCCATGCTGCTGCGCGGGGTCCGGGCCGCGATGCCGAAGGGTGTCCGGGTCGAGATGCTCAAGCCCGACGCCGTGCTGCGCACCGAGCGGCTGCGCGTTTCCGCGATCAAGGACGTTTTCTCCGGCGGGCAGCAGCTGACCGCGGCGATCGTCCTGTACTGCACGATGGCGGCGCTGCGGGCGCACCAGCGCGGGCAGGGCAGGCGGGCGCACGCGGGCGTGCTGTTCCTCGACAACCCGATCGGGCGGGCGTCGGCGGGGTACCTGCTGGAGCTGCAGTTCGGCGTCGCACAGGCCCTCGGCGTGCAGCTGGTCTACACGACCGGGCTGTTCGACGCCGGCGCGCTGTCGTCGTTCCCGCTGCTCGTGCGGCTGCGCAACGACGCCGACCTGCGCGCCGGACGCAAGTACCTGTCGGTCGACGAGCGGGTCACCCGGTCGGTGCCCGACGCCGACGCCCCCGGCGGCCGGATCACCGCCGCCCGCGTCTACCGGCGCCCCGAGGCCGCGGTGGCCGCCGGCACCGGCGACGACGGCGCGGGCGTCGGGCCGGCCTACTGGCTCCCGCCCTTCTCCCCCTCGGAGGGCGTCGCCCGGCTCCAC
>NZ_JAMXSG010000434.1:0-2870 GCF_024124365.1 Pseudonocardia sp. McavD-2-B | reverse complement strand
GGATCGCGCGGTGGTGAGCACGCTGACCAGGTCCTCGCCGGGAGTCCGCCGCCGCTGCGCGACGATGTCCCGCAGCACCCCGGTGAACTCCTCGACCGCCGCTGCGACCTGCGCGAAGGACTCGGCGACGGCGGTGGCGAGCACGATCCGGCGCCGCGGCCCGTCGCGCAGCGCCGCGTCCTGCTCCGCGGCAGGCAGCCTGCCGTGCAGCGCGAGGACGTCGGCGTCGGGTCCGAGCTCGCGCAGCGCGGACGCGGTCCGCCCGATCTCCGCGACGCCCGGCAGGAACGCCAGCACGCTGCCGTGCTCGAGCGCCCGCACGCACGTCCGGGCGACGGTGTTCTCGATCCGCTCGCTCCCGCCGCGACCGGCCCGGGCGGGCGGGACGTGGGCGACGGCGACGTCGTAGCTGCGGGCGGCGACCTCCAGCACCGGCGCGGGCCGGTCGTCGTCGCCCAGCAGCACGGCGGGGCGGGCCGTGTCGAGGGTCGCGGAGGTGGCGAGCAGCCGCAGGTCGGGCCGCAGCCCGTCGCGGGCGTCGAGCAGCAGGGTGAGCAGCAGGTCGGCGTCGAGGTGACGCTCGTGCACCTCGTCGAGGACGACGGTGGACACCCCGGCCAGCTCCGGGTCCCCGGCGAGGCGGCGCAGCAGCAGGCCGGAGGTGACGACCTCGACCCGGGTGTCCGGCCCGGTGCGGGCGTCGCCGCGGACGCGGTAGCCGACCGGCCCACCGACCTCGGTCCCCAGCAGCGACGACATCCGGGCCGCGGCGGCGCGGGCGGCGACCCGGCGCGGCTCGGCGACCAGCACCGTGCCCCCGGGTGCCGGGCCGGAGCCGTCGAGCCCGGCCAGGGCGAGCGGGACGAGGGTGGTCTTGCCGGTACCGGGCGGGGCGACGAGCACGGCGCCGCCGCGGTCGTCCAGCGCCGCCCGCAGCTCGTCGAGGACGGCGCGGACCGGCAGGTCGGGGAGTGGGGGCATCACTCCCGAGTATGGGTCAGGCCAGCCCGCTGTAGGACAGCACCATGATCACGACGACGGCGGCGGCCAGCCCGGCGGTGATCAGCAGCAGCACCCAGCCCGGCAGTGCGGTCCCGTCGAGGACGGGGGCCGCGGGACGGTGGGTGGCGGCGGTGGTGGCGGGCATCGTTGCTCCTGCGGTTCGGACTGCGTCGGACGGACGAACCTGATGTCGCGCACGGACCAGGAACCGTTAACCGTGGTCCCCGAAACTGATGACGGCTAGGTTCGGAGCGACGTCGACGACGACCGTCAGGCCCACCTTCCGGAGGTGCGATGAGCTCGCCCACCACGACCCGACCGGCATCCGACGCGGCCCGCGTGGCACAGGCCGCCCGGGAGGTGGTCGAGGCCCACGACCCGCTGTCGGTGCCGCGCGAGGAGCTGTTCGGCGCCCTCTACGACGCCGGGCTCGCCTGGGTGCACCACCCCGAGGGGCTCGGCGGCCTCGGGCTGTCCCGCGGGCTCCAGGCGGTGGTCGACCAGATCGTCACCGACGCCGGCGGCGAGCGGATGTTCGCGGTCAACCCGATCGGCTACGGCATGGGCGCGCCGACCGTGGTCGAGTACGGCCAGGACCGTGACCGGGTCGGGGCCTGGCTCCGGCCGATGGCCACCGGCGAGGAGATCTGGTGCCAGCTGTTCAGCGAGCCCGGCGCCGGCTCCGACGTCGCGGGCCTGGCCACCTCCGCGGTCCGTGACGGTGACGAGTGGGTCGTCAACGGGCAGAAGGTCTGGACGACCCTGGCCCACGTCGCGCGGTGGGGGATGCTCGTCGCCCGCACCGACCCCGAGCAGCCCAAGCACCGCGGCCTGACCTACTTCGTGATCGACATGACCCAGCCGGGCGTCGACGTCCGCCCGCTACGGCAGATGACCGGGCAGGCCGAGTTCAACGAGGTCCACCTGTCCGACGCCCGGGTCCTCGACGCGCACCGGCTCGGTGAGGTCGGCGCCGGCTGGAAGGTCGCGATCACCACCCTGATGAACGAGCGCACCGCCATCGGCGGGGTCACCGGGCGGCGCGGCAGCGGCGTCATCGGCGAGGCCCTCGGCCTGTGGCGGGCCCACCCCGACCGGCACACCCCGGTGCTGCGCGACCGGCTCGCGGCACTGTGGACCCGCGCCGAGACCCACCGCCTCACCCTGGCCCGCGCGCGGCGCACCGCGAGCGCCGGACAGCCCGGTCCGGAGGGGTCGGTGTCCAAGCTGGTCGGCGCCGAGCTGAACCAGGACGTCTACGAGTTCTGCATGGACCTGCTCGGCCCGGACGCGCTGCTCTACGACGACTGGACGATGGACCGCGGGCGGGTGCACACCGACCCGAACTCCACGGTGCAGCAGCGCTTCCTGCGCTCGCGCGCGAACACCATCGAGGGCGGTACCTCGGAGGTCATGCGCAACATCCTCGGCGAACGCGTGCTGGGTCTGCCCGGCGAGCCCCGGTCGGACTCCGACCGCCCCTGGAAGGAGGTCCCCCGTGGCTGAGCAGGAGCTCCGGGAGTTCGACGTCACCGACGAGCAGCGCGAGCTGCGCGCGGCGCTGCACCGCTTCGCCGAGCGCCAGCACGACGAGGCCACCCTGCGCCGGCTCGTCGACACCACCGACGGGTTCGACCGGGCACTGTGGGCCCGGCTCGGCACCGAGCTCGGCGCGCTGTCCCTCGCGGTGCCCGAGGACCTCGGCGGCGCCGGCGGGACCTGTGTGGACCAGGCCGTCGCGGCGGAGGAGCTGGGTGCGGCGCTGGTGACCGGGCCGCTGCTCGGCACCGTCGCGCTCGCGGTCCCGGCGCTGGTCGCGGCCCCGGCGGGCGACGGGCGCGACGCGCTGCTCGCCGCGCTGGCCGACG
>NZ_JAMXSG010000433.1:0-2941 GCF_024124365.1 Pseudonocardia sp. McavD-2-B | reverse complement strand
GCGCGGCCTGCCAGCCGGCGAACCCGCCGTCGAGCACCCGGACCCGACCGGGCGCGACGCCGGCCCAGCGCAGCAGCCACCAGGCGCGCGCGGCGACCGAGCCGTCGAGGTCGTCGTAGGCGACGACGAGCTGGTCGCCGGCCTCGTCCCGGATCCCGGCCCGGCGCAGGACCTCCTGCAGCGCAGCGGGTTCCGGCAACGGGTGGCGCCCGCCGGGGCCGGGGCGCGCGGGGCCCGCGGACAGCTCGGTGTCGAGGTCGACGAACACCGCACCGGGGACCCGGTGGGCCCCGTGGTCCGCGCGGCCGGGCGGGCCGGCCAGACGCCACCGGACATCGAGCACCACGGGCCGCACGGTGCCGGCGGCCGGGGCGGGCCCCAGCAGGCCGGCGAGTTCCGAAGGGGGGATCATGGATCCGGACACGGCGCCCATCCTGCCCCGGACGGGCTCGCCGTGCGCGGGAGCCGCGCTGGGTAGACTGGACGTCGAACGAAGGGGCCCCACGTGAACGACCTCATCGACACCACGGAGATGTACCTCCGCACCATCTACGAACTCGAGGAGGAAGGCGTCGTCCCGCTGCGCGCGCGGATCGCCGAACGCCTCGGACAGAGCGGGCCGACCGTCAGCCAGACGGTGGCCCGTATGGAACGCGACGGACTCGTCGTCGTGGCCGGGGACCGCCACCTCGAGCTGACCGACGAGGGCCGCGGCCGCGCCGTCGCCGTCATGCGCAAGCACCGCCTCGCCGAGCGGCTGCTGATCGACGTGATCGGGCTCGAGTGGGAGCTCGTCCACGCCGAGGCGTGCCGCTGGGAGCACGTGATGAGCGAGGACGTCGAGCGCAAGCTGCTCCGCCTGCTCGACAAGCCGACCGTGTCGCCCTACGGCAACCCGATCCCGGGTCTGGAGGAGCTGGAGCGCGGGGACGACGCGTCGACGTCGTCGTCGGTGCCGCCCACGCTCGAGGTCGGCCTGCAGCGGCTCGACGAGCTGGCCCGCCGCGGTGGCGGTCGCGTCGAGATCCGGCGGATCGCCGAGCACGTGCAGCTGGACTCCGACCTGATGGGCGAGCTGAAGCTCGCGGGGATCGTGCCCGGCAACGTGATCGACGTCGGCCCGATCTCCCGCTTCGGCGACCCGGTGCCGGTGAGCTCGGACGACGAGAAGTCGACCGTCGCTCCGCCGGTCGCGCACGCCGTGCTCGTCCGCGCCGTCTGAGGAGGATCCGCACACGTGAAGCTGCTCGTCACCGGCGGCGCGGGCTACGTGGGCAGCGTGTGCGCCGCACACCTGCTCGACGCCGGCCACGAGGTCGTCGTGCTCGACGACCTGTCCACCGGCCACCGCGACGCCGTGCCCGCGGGCGCGGAGTTCGTCGAGGGTGAGCTCGGTACCCGCGCCGGGGAGGTCCTGGGCCGCGGCGGGTTCGACGGCGTGCTGCACTACGCCGCCCGCTCGCTGGTCGGGGAGTCCGTCGAGAAGCCCGAGAAGTACTGGGACGGCAATGTCGTGGCCTCGTTCCGGCTGCTCGAGGCGGTCCGGGAGCACGCGGTACCGCGGCTGGTGTTCTCCTCCACCGCCGCCACCTACGGCGAGCCGGAGCAGGTCCCGATCCCGGAGACCGCGCCGACCCGGCCGACCAACCCCTACGGGGCGAGCAAGCTCGCGATCGACCACATGATCACCTCCTACGCGACGGCGCACGGCCTGGCCGCGACGAGCCTGCGGTACTTCAACGTGGCCGGGGCGCACCTGTCCGGTGACACCCCGCTCGGGGAGCGGCACGCGGTCGAGACCCACCTGATCCCGCTGGTCCTGCAGGTCGCCGCGGGCACCCGCGAGTCGATCTCGGTCTACGGCGACGACTGGCCCACCCCCGACGGCTCCTGCGTGCGTGACTACATCCACGTCGACGACCTCGCCGAGGCCCACCTGCTCGCGCTGACCCACGCCGTCGCGGGGCGGCACGACATCTACAACCTCGGCAGCGGTCACGGGTTCTCCGTGCTCGAGGTGGTCGAGGCCTGCCGCACGGTGACCGGGCACCCGATCCCGGCCGTCGTCGCGCCGCGCCGAGCCGGTGACCCCGCGGTGCTGGTGGCCTCGAGCGAGCAGGCCGCGCAGCAGCTTGGCTGGAAGCCGTCGCGGACCGCGATCGCCGAGATCGTCGGCGACGCCTGGGAGTTCGCCCGGTCCCGCTGAACCTGCGCGGCCCGGGGCCGGCTCACCGGGCGGCCGTCTCGTCGGGAGCGTCCGGGTCGAGCATCGCGGTGAGCAGCCGCCGCAGCCCGCCCGGGCCCGCCCACCGTGCGGCGGGTGAGCGCGGGTCGCGGGTGCCGTGCAGGCTCGCCGCCACCACCCCGGCGAGGACGTGGTCGGGCCGTTCGGCCAGCGCCCGCTCCGTCGCCCCGGTCGCGAGCGCACCGTCGCCGCGCAGCAGGGCGCACACCGCGAGCAGGGCCAGCGGGTGCGCCCGCTGCGGTGACGGCAGGGCCGCGACCAGCACCGCCCACAGCTGCTCGGCGTCCGCCGCGCGGCGACCCAGGCAGCGGCGCAGCGCCTCGTCGCGCACGTCGCCGACGTCGAGGGCGCCGCACAGGGCCAGCGCCAGCCGGTCGTCGACGACGAGCCGGCTCGCCGCGGCCTCGTCCAGGCAGGCGTCGAGCAGGGCGGTGCCGGTCGCGACACACACCCGGGCCGGTGCGGCGCCGGTGTCGCGCAACCGGGCCCGGCGGCGACGGATGGCGGCGTCGGAGTCGAGCGGGGCGAGCACCGCGTCGCGGTCGGGCAGGACGGCCCGGCCGTCGCGGACCGCGGCCGTGACCCCGAGCGTGGTCGACGCGGCATCGGGCAGCAGCCCGCCGCAGGTGCAGGGCAGGTCGAAGCAGCCCCACCGGTCCCCCGCCCGGGTACCGGTCGCCCAGAGGGCCGCGATCG
>NZ_JAMXSG010000432.1:0-2948 GCF_024124365.1 Pseudonocardia sp. McavD-2-B | reverse complement strand
GGTGTGCGGCCGAGGGCCGTTCGATCGACGACGACGCCCTGGACGAGATCCGCAACATCTGCCGGTGTGGCACCTACAACCGCATCCGCGAGGCGATCAAGGCCGGCGCCGACAACATGTGACGACCATGCGCCCGCCGCACCGGGGACCCGGGCGGCGGGCGCAGCCCCTTCGGTCGACACCCGGGTCCCGGTTCGGGTGCTCTCCACCGGATCACCCGTACGAGTGGTCTACTCGGCGGTAGAGCAACCCCATCCTGCGGAACTTGTGGCGGCAAGTCATCCGCATCTGCGGGTAAGGGGACCCTGAACGCCAGGTCGTTGACCTGCGAATCATTGGATCTCGGACAGTCCGACCAGCGGATTTCCCTCTACGTGTGCCGCGCGTACCGACGCGTATCCGTCGAATCAGGCACGTCGTTGATCGTCCGAAAGCCCCGCAGTCGTCCCCCGCTCCCCGCACCGGACGTCGCATCGGGCGCGCACCGCAGCACATTCCGAGAGGACAACGATGCCCGCTCACAGCGCCACCGCCCCCGAGCGTCCGGCGTCCGGAGACGACCGCAAGAACGTCAGCCGCCGGCGGTTCCTCGGCTACCTGGTCGCCGCCCCGACGCTGGTCGTCGCGGCCGAGATCGGGCGCCAGACCTACTTCCCGGGCGTCCCGCAGGCCAACGCGGCCGCGATCCCGTCGCCGCCCCTGCCCGCCGAGCTCTACGACCTGCTCGACGTCATCCGCGACTCCGCGCGCCCGACCGCCAACCTCATCCGCATCGAGGTCAACCGCGACGGCACCGTCTCGTTCGCGCTGCCGCGCTCGGACAACGGCCAGGGCATCATCACCTCGACGCAGATGATCATCGCGGAGGAGATGAACCTCGACCCCGACCAGGTGATCGTCACCCTGGCCGACGCCCGCCCGGAACTGGTGTTCAACCAGCTCACCGGCGGCTCGACGACCACGTTCTCCACCTACACCCCGATCCGGGTCGCGGCGGCGCTCGCGCAGAAGCGGCTGCTCGACGCGGCCGCGAACGAGCTGCGCCAGGACGTGAACGTGCTGCGCAGCCGTCAGGGGCTCATCACCGGCAACAACGGCGAGCAGCTGCCCTTCGGGGAGCTCACCGAGCTGGCGTCCAGCTCGGTGAACGAGGCCGTCGACGTCGTCCTGAAGGACCGCGAGGAGTTCACCGTCATCGGGAAGCCGCGGACCAAGTCCGACGCGCGCGCCATGGTGACCGGGAAGAAGAAGTTCCTCGCCGACCTGCAGATCCCGGACGCGCTGCCGACCGTCATCTGCCGCGGTCCGAACATCAACTCGGCCCCGCAGGGTGTGCGCAACATCGACGAGGTCCGGAACATGCCCGGCGTCACCGACGTCGAGCAGGTCCCGACCGGCGTGGCGGTCCGCGCGAAGACGTTCGGGCAGGCCGTCGACGCGGTCAACGCGCTGCGTGTCGACTGGGACGGCGGCACGGTCGAGGGCGAGAACGACGAGTCCGTGCTGGCGGCCCTGCGCCGTGGCGAGCTGCCGCTGGCCGTGCCCCAGGTGCCGGGTGAGACCGTCGAGGGCGACTTCACGTTCTACTTCCGCAGCAACTCCGCGCTGGAGACCAACTGCGCCATCGCCGACGTCCGCGACGGCTCGGCTGAGATCTGGGGACCGTCCAAGTCGCCGATCGCCGCGCAGGCCGAGATCGCCAAGAAGCTCGGGATCGCGCAGAACGCGGTCACCGTGCACGTCACCGAGGGCGGCGGCTCGTTCGGCCGCCGGTTGTTCTTCGACGGTCTCGAGGAGGCCGCCGAGTGCTCGCAGGCGTTCGGCAAGCCGGTCAAGCTCATGTGGACCCGCGCCGACGACTCCCGCCAGGGGCGCACGCACCCGATGGCGACCACCCGGGTCCGGGCGCAGGTCTCCGGCGACGCGGTGTCCAGCTTCGAGATCCGCCACACCAGCGTCGCCTCCGAGATCAACCCCGGCCTGTCCGAGGCGATCACCGCCGCGGCGAACAAGGCTCCGGGCGGCAACTACACGATCTCGCAGAGCATCTACCTGACGACGCAGACCAACCCGTACAACGTCGGCGCTGCCACCTCGCTGCTCAACGAGGTCGACATGCGCTTCAACACCTGCTCGATGCGCAACATCTACTCGCCCGACACGGCCACGGCGCGCGAGCTGATGATCGACCAGGTCGCGGCGAAGATGGGCAAGGACCCGTACGAGTTCCGTTCGGAGTTCACCAAGCTGACCCGCTGGAAGAACGTCGTCGACCGGGCCGCGCAGGAGGCGGACTGGGGCAAGTCGATGCCGGAGGGCACCGCCCAGGGCATCGCGATGCACGTCGAGTACAAGGGCGTGGCCTGCGCCGTCGTCGAGCTGGACTGCCGCCCCGAGACGGTGAACCGGAAGATCCGTTCCGCTCGCACCGGCCCGCGCGTCACCAAGGTCACCTACGTCGTCGACGTCGGCCTGATCATCAACCCACGCGGTCTCGAGGCCCAGATGATGGGCGGGATCAACGACGGCATCGCGATGACGTTGACCTCAGGCCTGCACCTGGTCGACGGTCACTTCGTCGAGGCCAGCTGGGACAACTACTTCTACACCCGGCAGTGGAACACCCCGCCGGAGATGAACATCGTGCTCATCGAGGACTCCGAGGCCCCGGAGCCCGGCGGCGCCGGCGAGTTCGGCGTGGCGGCCACCTGCGGCGCGATCGCGAACGCCTACGCCCGCGCGACCGGGAAGGTCCCGACCGAGTTCCCGATCCTGCACAACGAGCCGCTGCCGTTCGAGCCGTATCCGACTGTCCCGCCCGTCCCGCCGTCGCCGACCAACGGCCTCGACTTCGTCCGCTGAGGAGACTGACATGCCTTCCCACACCTTCACGGTCAACGGCGAGAAGGTCACCGTCGACGTCGAGGACGACGTCCGCGTGCTCTGGG
>NZ_JAMXSG010000431.1:0-2958 GCF_024124365.1 Pseudonocardia sp. McavD-2-B | reverse complement strand
GCCGTACTGCGCGGCCTGGTCCGCTCCGGCGGCCGCCGCCGCGCCGGCACCGCGGGCGTCGCCCGGGCCGGGCTGGCCGAACGCCTCGCCGGGCTCCCCGACGACGACCGGGGCCCGTTCCTGGTCGAGCTGGTCCGTACCGAGGCCGCGACCGTGCTCGGCCTCGGCTCCGGGGACGGCGTCGACGCCCGTCACGAGTTCCGCCGGATCGGGTTCGACTCGCTCACCGCGATCGAGCTGCGCAACCGGCTGGGCAGCGCGTCCGGGCTCACCCTGCCCGCGACGCTGATCTTCGACTACCCGACCCCGGAGCGGCTGGCCGCCTACCTGCTCGAGGAGCTCGCGGGCGAGGACACCGGCCCCGTCGGCGACGGCCCCGTGGTCGCCCGCGCCGACGCCGACGACCCGGTCGTGGTCGTCGGGATCGGCTGCCGGTTCCCCGGCGGCGTGGGCTCCCCGGAGCAGCTGTGGGACCTCGTCGCGAACGGCACCGACGCGATCACCGGCTTCCCACCGGACCGCGAGTGGGACCGGCACCCGCCGCTGGGTGGCGGTGAGCCCGCCGACCTCACCGGCCAGGGCGGGTTCCTCGACGACATCGCGGGCTTCGACGCGGAGTTCTTCGGTATCGCCCCGCGTGAGGCGCTGGCCATGGACCCGCAGCAGCGGATCCTGCTGGAGGTCGCGTGGGAGGCCGCCGAGCGCGCCGGGATCGACCCGCACACGCTGCGCGGCAGCCGTACCGGGGTGTTCATGGGGGTGTCCGGTCAGGACTACTCCGGCCTGGTGATGCGCTCCGCCGACGACATCGCGAGCCACGCGACCACCGGCCTCGCCGTCAGCGTCGTGTCCGGGCGGCTCGCCTACGTCCTCGGCCTCGAGGGCCCCGCGCTCTCGGTCGACACCGCCTGCTCCTCGTCGCTGGTGTCCCTGCACCTCGCGGCGGCCGCACTGCGGTCGGGCGAGTGCGACATGGCACTCGCCGGCGGCGTCACCGTGATGACGACCCCCGCGAACTTCACCGGGTTCTCCCGGATGGGCGGTCTGGCGGGCGACGGGCGCTGCAAGGCGTTCTCCGACTCCGCCGACGGCACGGGCTGGTCCGAGGGAGCGGCCGTGCTCACCCTCGAACGGCTCTCCGCCGCGCGCCGCCACGGGCACCGGGTACTCGCCGTGGTCCGCGGGTCCGCGGTCAACCAGGACGGTGCCTCGAACGGGCTCACCGCCCCGAACGGGCCCGCCCAGCAGCGGGTCATCCGTCAGGCGCTGGCCGACGCCGGTCTGGAGCCCGGTGACGTCGACGCCGTCGAGGCGCACGGCACCGGCACCCCGCTGGGCGACCCGATCGAGGCCCAGGCCCTGCTCGCCACCTACGGCCGGGACCGGGACCCGCAGCGGCCGCTGCTGCTGGGCTCGGTTAAGTCCAACATCGGGCACACCCAGTCCGCGGCGGGCGCCGCCGGACTCATCAAGATGATCATGTCGATGGCGCACGGGGAGCTGCCGCGGACCCTGCACGTCACCGAGCCGTCCTCGCACGTGGACTGGTCCGACGGCACCGTCGCCCTGGTCACCGAGCGGACCCCGTGGCCGGAGACCGGACACGCCCGCCGCGTCGGGGTGTCGTCGTTCGGGATCAGCGGCACGAACGCCCACGTGGTGCTCGAACAGCCGCCCGTCACGCAGCCGGCACCTCCGGACGCCGCCACCCCGGATGCCGCCGCCCCGGACGCCGCCGCCCCGGAAGTCGTCGCCTGGCCGGTGTCCGCCCGGACCGAGGCCGCCCTCGACGCCGCCGCCCCGGAAGTCGTCGCCTGGCCGGTGTCCGCCCGGACCGAGGCCGCCCTCGACGCCCAGCTCGACCGCCTGCGCACCGCCGTTCCCGGCCTGACCCCGACCGCCGTCGCGCGCACCCTCGCCACCGGACGGGCCCTGTTCGAGCACCGCGCCGTGCTGCTCGCCGGGCCCGGCGGGACCACCGAGGCCGCCCGCGGCGCCGCCGCCACCCGCGGCACCGCGTTCCTGTTCTCCGGACAGGGCGCCCAGCGCCTGGGCATGGGCCGGGAGCTGCACGCCCGGTTCCCGGTGTTCGCCGACGCGTTCGACGAGGCCGTCGCCCTGCTCGACGCCGAGCTGGGCGGCACGCTGCGCGACGTCGTGTGGGGCGAGGACCCGGACGCCCTGGACCGCACCCGGCACACCCAGCCGGCGCTGTTCGCCCTCGAGGTGGCCCTGTACCGGCTCGTCACCTCCTGGGGGATCCGGCCCGGCCGGCTCGCGGGCCACTCGATCGGTGAGATCGCCGCCGCGCACGTCGCCGGGGTGTTCTCCCTCGCCGACGCGTGCCGCCTGGTCGCCGCCCGCGCCCGCCTGATGGACGCACTGCCCGCGGGCGGCGCGATGACCGCCGTCGAGGCCGGCGAGGACGAGGTGACCCCGCTGCTCACCGACGGCGTCGCGATCGCGGCGGTGAACGGGCCCGCGGCCGTCGTCGTGTCCGGGGCGGCCGCCGAGGTCGACGCCGTCGCCGCCGAGCTGGCCGCCCGCGGCAGGCGCACCACCGCGCTGCGGGTCAGCCACGCCTTCCACTCGCCGCTGATGGACCCGGTCCTCGACGAGTTCCGTGCCGTCGTCCGGGACCTCGGCTACGAGCTGCCCGCGATCCCGGTCGTGTCGCTGCTCGCCGGGGCGGGATCGCCGCACGACCTGGCCACCCCGGAGCACTGGGTGCGCCACGTCCGGGAGGCGGTCCGCTTCGCCGACGGCCTGGCGACCCTGACCGCGGGCGGGGCCACCGCGTTCCTGGAGATCGGTCCGGACGGCGTGCTGTCCGCGCCGGCCCGCGCCGTGCTCCCCGCGGTCGGCGACGACGCCGCCGTCGTCACCCCGGCCCTGCGCGCCGGGCACGGCGAACCGGCCGCGCTGCTCACCGCGCTCGCCCGCCTGCACGTGGCCGGG
>NZ_JAMXSG010000430.1:0-2967 GCF_024124365.1 Pseudonocardia sp. McavD-2-B | reverse complement strand
CGGACGCGACGTCGGCGGCCACCGTCCCCGCCGACGCCGTGGCCCTCGCCTCGTTCACCCCGCGCGCCGACGGCGTGCTCGCCGGGGCCCCGGCCGCGCGCGCCGTGCTCGACGAGGTGCTGGGGGCGGGCGGCTACGTGGTGCTCGCCGAGGCCGCCGACGGTGACCGGCTCACCGCCGGCACCCCGGCGCTCACCGTGCGGGCCCCCGTGCGCGGGCTGCTCACCGCCGAGCGCACGGCGCTGAACCTGCTCACCCACCTGTCCGGGGTCGCGACGGCCACCCGCGCCTGGGTGGACGCCGTCGCGGGCACCGGCGCCCGGATCCGGGACACCCGCAAGACGCTGCCGGGCCTGCGGCTGCTGGAGAAGTACGCCGTGCGGTGCGGCGGCGGGGTGAACCACCGGCTCGGCCTGGGCGACGCGGTGCTGGTCAAGGACAACCACGTCGCCGCCGCGGGGTCGGTGTCCGCCGCCCTGACCGCGGCCCGGGAGCTGGCCCCGGACCTGCCGTGCGAGGTGGAGGTCGACTCGCTCGACCAGCTCGACGAGGTCCTCGCGCTCGGCGCCGAGCTGGTCCTGCTCGACAACTTCACCGTCGCGCAGACCGCCGAGGCGGTGCGCCGGCGCGGCGCCGGACCGACGCTGCTGGAGTCCTCGGGCGGGCTGTCGCTCGACGTCGCGCGGGACTACGCGGCGACCGGGGTGGACTTCCTGGCCGTGGGCGGGCTGACCCACTCGGTCACCGCGCTGGATCTGGGGCTGGACCTCGTTCCCGGATCCTGACGATCGACCTCGCGGTGACTCTGCGTCACGGAACGTCCATGTGGGACCACTGACGGGTACGGATCGCGGACACGTCGCGAACCGCGTCCGTGATCTTGGGCGATGGTGTCACAATCCCGCATGGCCATCGCTCCCCCCGAGTTCGCCGACCCGTTGCGGTACCGGACGGCAGCTGCACCGGCACGGCGCCGTCGCCGTCCGTTCCGGCCGCTCGTGCCGTCCGTGCCGTTGCTCGTGGCGGCGGGTGCGGGCGTCACCACGCTCGCGGTGTTCCCGCTGGTGTCCGGGGCGTTGGTTGACGACGCCTACATCACCCTCACCTACGCCCGGAACCTCGCGTTCCACGCGCACTGGGGGGTGAACCTCGACGGTGTCGCCCACACCGCGACCTCGCCGTTGAACGTGCTGCTGCTCGCAGCCGTGGCAGCGGTGGTGCGGCAACCGGTCGTGGCGGCGGGAGTCGTGTTCGCGCTCTGCGTCGCGGCGACGGGCTGGTGGGCGGCGCGGACCGCCTCCGTGCGGAGCTGGCCGGTGTGGACCGGGCCCGTGGCCGCGGCGGTCGTGCTGGTGAACCCGCTGCTGCTGTCCACCGTCGGGCTGGCGACCCACCTCGCGGTCGCGCTCCTGGTCGGGCTCTGCTGGGCGGCGACCGCGGGACGGCCCGGTGCGGCCGGGGTGCTGGGCGGGCTGCTCGTGCTCACCCGCCCGGATCTGGCCGTGGTCGTCGTTGCCGCGACGGCCGCGGTGCCGGCGCTGATGCGCCGGGCCCAGGTCGTGTTCGCCGCCGCGGCGGCGACCGCGCTGCCGTGGTTCGTGCTGGCCTGGATCCTCCTGGGGTCGGCGGTGCCCGACACGATGCTGTGGAAGGTGGGGGCGGACTGGGGTGGCACGACCGTCCTCAACGGTCTCGGTCTCTATCTCCGGGTGTTCCCCGTGGCGACCCCGCTCGCGCTGATCGGTCCGGTCGCCGGGGTGGTCGCCGGGGTGCTGTGGGTGTTCGCGCAGGGAGTGCGCGCGGTTCCCGCACTGGTGCTGGGCGCGGGTTCCGCCGCGCACCTGCTGGTTTTCTGCTTGCTCGGCACGGCGCCGTACCACTGGTACTACGGTCCCGCTGTCGGTGCGCTGTCGGTACTGGTCGTGTTCGCGCTCGCCGCGGTGTCCGGCTGGGCCTGGGCGCACGCGCCCGAGATCGCCCCGGTCGTGGTCCGCGCGGGGTGCGGGGCGGTCGTCCTGCTCGTGCTCCTCTCGGCGGGTTACGCGGGGCACGACGGGGCGCGCTGGCGGATCGCGCCGATCTCCACCAACCACGCGACGTCCGAGGAGTACGCACGGGTGGCGGGCGGGCTGCACGGCAAGGTCGTCAGCGCGGGGGAGGTCGGGGCGCTGGCCTTCTTCTGCGAGGACCGGTGCGCGATCGACGATCCGTTGTCCGAACGTGCCGCCCTGCTGGGGCGGGTCCGGGACCGGATCGACCGCTCGGGCCCTGTCCTGGGCGCCGTGCTGCGGGTCAACTACCTCTTCGTGCGCCCTGCTCGGTACACCCCCGGGACGAGCACGCTGGTGATGCGGCGTGGGACCTTTCCCGACGGGGTCGACGTCGCCACACCGTGGAGCGGAGCCGGCAACCTGGTCGTCCTCCCGCGGTGAGCACCCGGCTCACGGCCCCGCCAGCAGCTCCGACTGCACCGGGGCCGGGAAGCGGGCGGAGACCCGCGCCCCGCCCAGCAACGCCCGCAGGCGCTCCGCGGCGTCGTCGACCGCCCGGCGGGCGGCTGGGTCGACGTCGCCGAACAGCCGGGTCACGACGGCGCCGTCGGGCCGCTGCACCCAGGTCCCGGCGACGGCGCCGTCCACCCAGACCGCGGGGCCGCCGTTGCCGTTGCGGTCGAACAGCAGCGGTGCGTGCGCCGGGTCGAGGTACCAGCCGCGGGCCTTCCACCCCATCGTCGTCGGGTCCAGGCTCGGCAGCAGCGCCACCGACGGCCCGGGGTCGGCGACCGGGTCGAGGTCGTCGGGGAGCAGGTGACCGGTGCCGCCGTCGTCGAGCCCGACCTCGACGGCGCCGACGTCGGCCAGCGCGGTGCGGGTGGTGGCGACCGTCCAGCCGGTCCACCACCGCAGGTCGTCGCGGGTGGCCGGGCCGAACGCGCGCAGGTGGGCACGGGCCAGCCCGGCCGCCGCG
>NZ_JAMXSG010000042.1:0-26952 GCF_024124365.1 Pseudonocardia sp. McavD-2-B | reverse complement strand
GGCGCGTGGCTCGCCCGGCTGGCCCTCGCCCTGCACGCGGCGGCCGTGGACGACCGGACGCCGACCCGACTCCCCCACCCCGCGCTGCGCGCCCTGGCAGGGGGCATACCCGCCGCGGAGCTGGCCGACCGGCTCGGCGTCACCGGACGCACCCTGCACCGCCGCTGCGTCGCCACCCTCGGGTACGGACCGGCCGTCGCACGGCGGGTGCTGCGCTTCCGGGCCGCGGCCGCGCTGCTGTACGACGGCGTCTCCCCCGCCGCGGTCGCCGCCCGCACCGGCTACGCCGACCAGCCCCACCTGTCCCGCGAGGTCCGCGCACTCGCCGGCGTGTCGCCGGCGTCACTCGCACCTCGCACGGCTTCCCCCGACGTCGCAGCCACTGCGGGGTAGGCGACGTCGGGGGAACGTGTGCGAGGTCAGGTCCAGGCGAACAGGTCCAGCGACGAGCCGTCGGGGTCGGCGACGGTGGCGTAGCGCTGCCCCCACGGCGCGTCGAACGGGTCCAGCACCGAGGTGTGACCGGCCGCGGTGACCCGGCGCCAGGCGTCGTCGACGGCCGCAGCGGTCGGCAGCCGGAACGCCAGCCCGACCCGGCCGTGGCCGTCCGGGGTGACACCCGGGTGGAAGCCCTCCACCATCGACTGCAGGTCCAGGGCCAGGCGCACGCCGCCGCGCAGCGTGGTCTCCACGTGCGCCTCGGTCTCGGAGCCCTCGGGGAACTGCAGCCCCAGCAGGCGATAGAAGGCCAGTGAGCGGGTCATGTCGGTGACCACGATGCCGATCATGTCGAGCTCGGCGCCGATCGAGGTGTCCATGCCCACGACGCTAGGCCGCGGGCAGCCCGGCGTCGTGAACGGATCGGACTCCGGTCAGCGCTTGCCGCGGAAGCGACGCAGCATGTCCTGCGCCCGCCGGCGGTTGCGCGGATCGCTCGCCATCCGCTTGGCCTGGTCGCTGTAGCGACGCCCCTGCGGGCTCTTCAGGAATGCGCTGATGCGCCCGATGATGCCGGCCATGAGGACCTCCGTGGTGGCGGGCCGCGACACGGACGTGCACGGCTCCGTGCACAGGATGCCCGTTTCGTCCGGACATCATTCCACCGGGTGACGATCCCCGGACACACGACAGGCCCCGCCGCAGGATGCGGCGGGGCCCGTGCGTGCGGAGCCTGCCTACAGGTACTGGCCGGTGTTCGACGCGGTGTCGATCGCGCGGCCGGTGGCGTCGTTCTTGCCGGTGACCAGGGTGCGGATGTAGACGATCCGCTCCCCCTTCTTCCCCGAGATCCGCGCCCAGTCGTCGGGGTTGGTCGTGTTCGGGAGATCCTCGTTCTCGGCGAACTCGTCGACGATCGCGTCCAGCAGATGCTGGACCCGCAGCCCCGGCTGGCCGGACTCGAGCACCGCCTTGATCGCGGACTTCTTCCCGCGGTCGACGATGTTCTGGATCATCGCACCGGAGTTGAAGTCCTTGAAGTAGAGCGTCTCCTTGTCGCCGTTGGCGTAGGTGACCTCCAGGAACCGGTTCTCCTCGGACTCGTCGTACATCCGCTCGGTGACCCGCTGGATCATCCCGTCCACGCAGGCCTTGCGGCTGCCGCCGAACTCGGCGACGTCGTCGGCGTGGATGGGCAGCGTCTCGGTCAGGTACTTCGAGAAGATGTCCTTCGCGCCCTCGGCGTCCGGACGCTCGATCTTGATCTTCACGTCGAGCCGTCCCGGCCGCAGGATCGCCGGGTCGATCATGTCCTCACGGTTCGAGGCACCGATGACGATGACGTTCTCCAGGCCCTCGACGCCGTCGATCTCGGCGAGGAGCTGGGGGACGATCGTCGTCTCCACGTCGGAGGACACACCCGAGCCACGGGTCCGGAAGATCGAGTCCATCTCGTCGAAGAACACGATCACCGGGGTGCCGGCGCTCGCCTTCTCCCGCGCGCGCTGGAAGATCAGCCGGATGTGCCGCTCGGTCTCGCCGACGAACTTGTTGAGCAGCTCGGGGCCCTTGATGTTGAGGAAGAACGCGCGCCCCTCGTCCGGGTCGTCGCCCCGCTGCTTGGCGATCTTCTTCGCCAGCGAGTTCGCGACGGCCTTCGCGATGAGCGTCTTCCCGCAGCCGGGCGGCCCGTAGAGCAGCACGCCCTTGGGCGGACGCAGCTCGTACTGGGTGAACAGCTCGGTGTGCAGGAACGGCAGCTCGACCGCGTCCTGGATCTGCTCGATCTGCCGGGACAGGCCGCCGATGTCGGAGTAGGCGATGTCCGGGACCTCCTCGAGCACGAGGTCCTCGACCTCGGCCTTGGCGACCCGTTCGTAGGCGTAGCCCGCCCGCGAGTCGACCATGACCGAGTCGCCGGACTTGAGCGGGCTGGTGCCCTCCTCCTGTCCGAGCTCGAACAGCGGCGCCGCCAGCCAGACGACGCGCTCCTCGTCGGAGTGGCCGACGACCAGGCCGCGACCGGCCGAGCCGTCCTCACCCGGACGGGAGATGATCTCCCGCAGCGAGTAGAGGTCACCGACCTGCTCGAAGCCCATGGCCTCGACCACGGTGAGCGCCTCGTTGAGCCGGACGGACTGACCGCTGCGCAGCGTCTCGCCCTCGACCGCCGGGGACACGGGGACCCGCATCCGGCGGCCGGAGGTGAAGACGTCGACCGTGTCGTCGTCGTACCGGCCCAGGAACACCCCGTAGCCGGACGGCGGCTGCGCGAGCCGGTCGACCTCCTCGCGGAGTGCGACCAGCTGGCCGCGGGCCTCCTTGAGGGTCTCGGTCAGCTTCTCGTTCCGAGCGTTGAGCGCGGAGAGCCGGCTCGTGGTCTCGGCGAGCCGCTGTTCCAGCACTCGGGCGTGCCGGGGCGTCTCGGTCAGCCGTTGACGTAGCGAGGAGATCTCGTGCTCGAGGTGACGGATGTGCTCGGCGGCCTCAGCGGGGCTGAGGTCGCGGTCAGACTGGAAACCCTGGTTGCCGGGACCGTCGTCGTAGGGGTGGTTCACGGCAGCCTCCCTCCGTGTTCCGTCTCACCACGGTACCCGTGACGGGTGACCGCGACGGTGCGTCGAACCGGTGATCCGGGCCTCAGCCGGTCGGCACCATGTGGTCACTCTGCGGCTTCACGGGCGTCACCGCCACGTCCACACGGAGGGTAGTTCGTAACGTTCTCGTTCCGCGGTCCGGCGCGTCGCGGTGGCGATCCGGTCGAAACCGGACAGAACGCCCGGGTCAGCGGCCGGTCGGCCGTCGCTGCTGCCGGGGCGGCGTGACGCCGTCGGCGAGCCGCCGGGTGGTCAGCAGGAAGGCCGTATGGGCGATCATCCGATGCTCCGGACGGACGGCCAGACCCACCACGTGCCAGGGGCGGACCATCGCCTCCCAGGACTCGGGCTCGGTCCAGCACTGCATCTCCCGCAGCGCCTCGGTGAGCACCGACAGCTGGGTGGTGGTCGCGATGTAGCCGACGAGGATCCCGCCCGGCACCAGGCAGTCGCGGACGGTGTCGAGCACGTCCCACGGCGAGAGCATGTCCAGCACGACCCGGTCGACCTCGCCGCGGTGCTGCCTGACGTCACCGACGGTCAGCTCCCAGTGCGGGGGCCGGTGGCCGAAGAAGGTCTCGACGTTGGTGACCGCGTGCGGGGCGTGGTCGTCGCGGACCTCGTAGGAGACCACCTTGCCGGTCGGCCCGACGGCCTGCAGCAGCGAGCAGGTCAGCGCGCCGGACCCGGCGCCGGCCTCCAGTACCCGCGCGCCGGGGAACACGTCGCCCCACATGAGGATCTGCGCGGAGTCCTTGGGGTAGATCACCTGGGCGCCGCGGGGCATCGACAGCACGTAGTCGGCCAGGCGGGGACGCATGGTCAGGTACGGCGTGTTCGCCGCGGAGTGCACGAGCCCGCCCTCGGGCGAGCCGATGATGTCGTCGTGGTCGATCTGGCCGCGGTGGGTGTGGTACGCCCCGCCGGCCTGGAGGACGACGGTGTAGCGGCGCCCCTTGGGGTCGGTGAGCTGTACCCGGTCGCCCTCGCGGAACGGCCCGCCGCGGCGCGGGGGCTCCCAGACGACGTCGGCGCTCCCGGCGACGTGGTGGTCGTCGGCGGGGCCGTCGTCGGCCGGGTCGGCGTCGGTGGGGCCGGCGTCGGTGGGGCCGGCGTCGGTGGGGCCGGCGTCGGTGGGGCCGGCGTCGGTGGGGTCGACGGGGTCGGCGTCGACGGGACCGGTGGCACCGTCGGAGGTCGGGAGGGCGTCGTGCACGGGCGACGACGCTATCCGCGCTCCCGCACGGCCCGGTCGCCGGGGCGTCGGCTGCGCGGCACGAGCAGGCCGAGCCCCAGCAGCAGGAGCACCGCTCCCCCACCGACCATCAGGCCCGGGCCGGTGCGCAGGAACCCGGCTGCGCCACCGACCCAGGGCAGGTCGTACCAGACCCGGCCCAGCAGGTCCTGCGCCGTCACCGGATGCGGGTCCGGCGCCGGGTTCGCGTCGCCGCGGGTGGTGAACACGGGGCCGGGATCGACCGCGACCACACGGTGGGTGACGGTCCGGGTCTCGCCGCGGGCCCGGTCGCGGTCGACGAAGGAGATCAGGTCACCGACGACGACGCTGTCCGCGTCCACCGGGCGGGACACGACCAGCGAGCCCACCGGCAGGGTCGGGACCATGCTCCCGGACAGCACCGTGTACGCGCGGGACCCGGTGACCGCGGGGACTACGGCGACCGCCACGGCCAGCCCGACCAGCCCGAGCACGACGACGGTGACGAGCGCACCGCCGATCCGGCGCCACGGGGACGGGCGGGGGGCGGCCGGTACCGGCCACGACGTGCGCGCGGGTGCGGAGGGATCTCGGCCCATCGGATCACCCTAGGTCGGCCTCCGGACACGTGACGTACACGATCGTGCGGTGAGCTGCGCCGATGCAGCGGGAACGTCCACGCGCATGGACACACGCACACGCCTCGGGATCGGCGTCGCCGCGGTCGCGGTCGCCGTACTCGCGATCGGCCTCGGCACCTATGCCGCGTTCACCGACACCGAGGACGGGCCGGGTGGGCAGGTCTCCTCCGGCACCCTCGACCTCACCGTCGGCTCCAACGCCGACAAGGTCCTCTTCAACCAGGCGAACATCGCCCCCGGCTTCTCCACCACCGTCACCGTCGACGTCCGCAACGCCGGTTCCGTCCCCGGCACCGTCACCGGATCGCTGACCGCGACCGGGTCCGACGTCACCTGCACCGAGCCCGAGGCGGAGGCGGAGAAGGTGGCCGCGAACGCCTGCGCCGCCGGCGGCAACCTGCAGGACGAGATGACCGTCCAGGTCGTCTCCGGGCCGGGGGTGGGCACCGCGGGGGCGGCGGTACCGCTGCGCACCTTCGTCCAGAGCCCGCTGCCGTCCGGACCGCTGGGCGCCGGGGCCACCGGTACCTACACGCTGACCTTCGCGCTGCCGCCGTCGGCGGACAACAAGGTGCAGGGCGACCGGATCACCGTCGGGTCGACGTTCACCCTGAACCAGTCGTGAGCCCGGCGGTCCCCCGGCGGCGGGCAGCGCTCGCGATGGGGGCCGCGGCCGTGCTCGTCGCGGTGTCGGCCACGGCCTGGGGCACCTGGGCCGTGTTCACCGACAGCGACCCGGGTGCCGCGGGTTCGACCTCGGCGGGCACGGTGGTGCTGGGCGGGCGCGCGACCCCGCCCGCGGTCGCCCTGACCGGCCTGCGGGCGAACTCGACGACGACCACCTCGGTGACCGTGGACTACCGCGGTTCGGTGCCGGCGACGCTGTCGGTGTCGCTGCCCGCGTACTCCTCGACCGCCTGCACCACCGGGGTCGGCGGGCTGCTCGACGGCCTGAACGTCGGCTCGCTCACCGTCCGGATCGGGTCGCGGACCGCCGAGTCGTACTGTGCGCTGCTCGACGGGAAGGAGCGCGTGGTCACCACGCTCGCGCCCGGCACCGTGGTGACGGTCCCCCTGACCGTCGCGGTCGGACCGGTCGTGCTGCTGCCGCGCACCGAGGCGGCGACGCTCCGGCTGGCGGTCTCGGGCGGCTTCACCGACCGGGTGGACGGGACCCTGAGGATCGGCACGAACCTGCTCGGCACCCGGTCCCTGCGGGTCGCCTCGCCGAGCGTCGTCCCGGCCGTCGCCGCCCCGCCCGCGGAGTGCGTCGACGCCGGCATCACCTCGGTCGCCGAGACCGTCGTCCTCAGCGGCGACGGCGCCGTGTTCGACGCCCGCACCGACCGGCCGGGTGCGACCGGGCCGCTGCTCGTCGTGGGCACTCCCGGACCCGACCGCATCACGGGGTCCCCCGGCCGGGACTGCCTGGTCGGGGCGGGCGGGGACGACGTGCTCGACGGCGGGGCCGGGGACGACGTGCTGCTCGGCGGCGACCGCGACGACCGCCTCTCCGGCGGGGACGGGGCCGACCGGCTCTACGGCGGCGCCGGAGCCGACACGCTGCTCGGCGGCCCGGAGAACCCGCGCGAGCCGGACGTGCTGCACGGCGGCCTCGCCGACGGCGCGACCTGCCCGGACGCCGGCCCGGAGGACCTCCTGACCGCGTGCACGGCACCGGCCCCCGCCGCGACGCCACCGGTGCCGCTGCGCGGCATCCTGGACCGGCTCGACGACGGTCCCGACGGGCTGCGGGTGGTGGACTACAAGACCGGCGCGACGCCCGGCGAGGGCTACGAGTCCGGCGTGCTGTTCCAGCTCAAGTTCTACGCACTGGCCGTCCTGCTGACCCACGGCCGCGTCGCCGACGAGCTGCGCCTGCTCTACCTGGCCGAGGGCACCGCCCTGACCTACCGGCCCGACGCCGAGGAGCTCACCCGCTTCGGGCGCCTGCTCGAGGCGGTGTGGACCGCCATCCGGCTCGCCGCCCCCACCGGGGACTTCCGGCCCCGCACCGGCCCGGCCTGCCGCACCTGCGACCACAAGGCCCACTGCCCCGCGTGGGGCGGTACTCCCCCGCCGTACCCCGGCTGGCCGGGCGGCGCGGCATGATCGACGGGTGAGCGCACCGCCCCCTATCCCGCCCGGCCCGTTCTACCTGCCCCGCGGCGAGCAGACCGCCGACGGCGTCACCCGCGCCGCCTTCGAGGCGACGCCGTCGACGACCGGCCCCTGGTTCGCCGACGCCCAGCACATGGGCCCGCCCTCGGCGCTGCTGGTCCGCGCCCTGGAACGGCTGCCCGAGTCCCGCCCCGGCGGCGCCGAGGCGGGGTGGCGGATCGCCCGCGTCACCGTCGAGGTGCTCGGGGCGGTGCCCGCCGGGCCGGTCACGGTCACCGCGGGCGTCGAGCGGCCCGGGCGGACGATCGAGCTGCTGTCGGCGACGATGCGCGCCGGTGACCGGGACGTGCTGCGGGCCCGGGCCTGGCGGCTCGCCGCGTCCGACACCGCCGTCGTCGCGCAGGGGCAGGCAGCCGCGCTGCCCGGGCGGGACGCCGCCGTCGTGCGCACCGAGCGGCCGGACGGCTGGCTGCCCGGGTTCCTCGACGCGATCGAGTGGGCCTGGCTCGACGGGGGCAGCCTCGGCGACGAGGGCCCGGGGCGCGGCTGGATCCGGATGCGGGTCCCGCTCGTCGAGGGTGAGGATCCGAGCCCGGCGCAGCGGCTGATGGTCGCCGCGGACTGTGCGAACGGGCTCGCCGCACCGCTGGACGTGACGCGCTGGTTGTTCGTCAACACCGAGCTGACGGTGCACCTGCACCGGGCCCCGGCCGGCGAGTGGATCGGCGTCGACGCCGCGACCGTCGTCGGGCCGGACGGGCTGGGCACCTGCTCGGCCACCCTGTTCGACGACGACGGGCACACCGGCCGGATCGCCCAGGCCCTGACCGTCCGGGCCCGCTAGCCGTACGGCCGCCGGCACCGCCCCGGCCGCACGACAGCGGCCCGCCACCGGAATCACCGGGGCGGGCCGCCGTGGGGGGAACGGACGTCGGACGGGGTGGGCTCAGTGGCCGTGGCCGTTGACCGTCATCGCGCGGCAGGACCGGATCTCCGAGGTGAGGATCGCGGTGGCGCCGATGTCGGCGAGCTTGTCCATCACGCGGTTCGTGTCCTTGGTGCGCACCATCGTGCGGACCGCGACCCAGCCCTTCTTCGACAGCGGCGAGACCGTCGGCGCCTGCAGGCCCGGTGCGACCTTCTCCACGGCCTCCAGCAGCCCCTCCGGGCAGTCGAAGTCCATCATCAGGTACTCGCGGGCCACGACGACGCCCTGCAGCCGGTCGGCGAAGACCTTCTTCAGGCGGGTGGTCTCGGCGTCCTCGGCGCGGTCGTGCCGCTTCTCCCGCTCGATGAGCGTGGCCTGCGAGGTGGCGATGGCCTCGCCGATGATCTGCAGACCGTGCTGGCGCAACGTGCGCCCGGAGGACACGACGTCGGCGATCGCGTCGGCCAGACCCAGCTGGATGGAGATCTCCACCGCGCCGTCGAGCTTCACGATCTCCGCGCCGATCCGCTTGCCGGAGAGGTACGAGCGGACCAGACGGGGGTAGGACGTCGCGATCTTGCGGCCGTCGAGGTCCTCGATCTTCCAGTCGGCGTCGGCCGGGGCCGCGAAGTGGAACCGCGACTTGCCGAAGCCGAGCGGGATGATCTCCTGGGTCTGGCTGCCCGACTCCTCCATGAGGTCGAAGCCGGTGACGCCCAGATGCAGGTCACCCTTGCCGACGTAGGTCGCGATGTCCTTGGGCCGCAGGTAGAAGAATTCGATCTCGTTCTCGTCGTCGACCACGCTGAGGTCGCGCGAGTCGGTCCGCTGGCGGTACCCCGCCTCGCGCATCATCGTCGCGGCGGGCTCGGCCAGGGTGCCCTTGTTCGGCAGTGCCACGCGGAGCATTTCCGCTCTCCTGACGGTCGTCGTCGGTGGTGGTGGTGGTGGTGTCGGTGGGCCGGGTCGACCTACAGATGCTTGTACACGTCCTCGAGGGTGAGCCCCCGCTGGAGCATGATCACCTGCAGCCGGTACAGCAGCTGCGAGATCTCCTCGGCCAGCTCGTCGTCGCCCTGGTACTCGGCGGCGATCCAGACCTCACCGGCCTCCTCGAGCACCTTCTTGCCCTGGGCGTGCACCCCGGCGTCCAGCGCGGCGACGGTCCCCGAACCGGCCGGCCGCTCCTGGGCCTTGGCCTGCAGCTCGGCGAACAAGTCGTCGAATGTCTTCACGGGTACCAGTGTGAACGGTGACCCACGCCGCACGCCGGGCGCATCCGGGGCGGTAAGCCGTGTGGGCAACGGACCGCGCCGGATGGTTCACCCGGAGTGAGCAAGACCAGGTCGGGGTGCCGCTCGTCGCCGCGAACGGCCCGCTCACACCGGCCCTCGGGCCGTTCAGCGGGCCCGGACCTCCGCGAGGACCGCCCCGAGCTCGGCCGGCCCGATCCCGGCGAGGGTCTCGCGCAGCACCCGGCGCGGACCGGCGGGCACCTCGAGCTCGCAGGGCACCACCAGCACCGCGCAGCCGGCCCGCTCGGCCGACAGCGCACCCGTCGGCGAGTCCTCCACCGCGACGCAGTCGCGCGGTTCGACCCCGAGCAGCTCGGCGCCGCGCCGGTAGGGCTCGGGCTGCGGCTTGGGCTCGCGCACCTCGTCGCCGGGCACGACGGCGGCGAAGTGCTCCCGGCCCAGGGTCTCCAGCGCCCGCTCCACCAGCACCCGGATGGTGTTGGTGACGAGCACGGTCGGGATGCCCGCCTCGCGCAGGGCGCCGAGCAGCTCCCGGGCACCGGGCCGCCACGGCACGCCGTGGGAGAACAGCTCCCCGGCGCGGTCGTAGAGCCACTCGCCGGTCTCGCGGTACTCGTCGGCGGGGATCGTGTCGGGGTCGCGCCCGGCCTCCCGGAAGCAGATCCGCAGCGACGAGTCGAGCGAGCCGCCGACGGACTCCAGCCGGGCCTCGAGGCTCAGCTCCGGGGCGCCGAGGTGCTTCATGAGGTCGTTGAGGGCGACCTCCCACACCTTCTCCGAGTCGATCAGGGTGCCGTCCATGTCCAGCAGCACGCCCGCGGGCCGGGTCGTCGTCGGCTCAGGCATCGGGGGTGTACCCCAGGTTCGGGCGCAGCCACTTCTCGACGACGGCGACGTCCACGCCGAGCCGGCCGGCGTAGTCGGCGACCTGGTCGGACCCGATCCGGCCGACGGTGAAGTACCGCGACTCCGGGTGGGCGAACATCATGCCGCTGACCGCGGCCGCCGGGGTCATGGCGAAGGACTCGGTGAGCCCCACGCCGGTCTCCTCGGCGCCCAGCAGGTCGAACAGCGGCCGCTTGAGCGTGTGGTCCGGGCAGGCCGGGTAGCCGAACGCGGGACGGATGCCCCGGAACCGCTCGGCGTGCAGGTCCTCGACGGCCTGGTTCGCGTCGGGCTCGAACCACTCGCGGCGGGCCTGCCGGTGGGCGTACTCGGCGAAGGCCTCGGCGAGCCGGTCGGCCAGCGCCTTCACCATGATCGCCTTGTAGTCGTCGAGCGCGGTCTCGAACTCGGCGGCCATGTCCTCGGCGCCGTGGATGGACACCGCGAACGCGCCGAGGTGGTCCCCGTCGGGCGCCACGTAGTCGGCGAGGCTGCGGTTGGCCCGCCCCTTCGGCTTGACGGTCTGCTGGCGCAGCATCGGCAGCCGCACGTCACCGCCGTCGGGTGAGATCACGATGTCCTCGCCCTCGGCGCGGGCCGGCCAGAAGCCGTAGACACCGCGGGCGGTGAACCGGTCCTCGGCGATGATCTGGTCGAGCATCGCGTTGGCGTCGTCGTAGAGCTCCTTGGCGACGGGCGAGTTCAGGATCTGCGGGAACTTGCCCTTCAGCTCCCAGGCCAGGAACAGGAACTGCCAGTCGATCAGCTCGCGGAGTTCGGCGATCGTGGGCTCGCACGGGCGGACCCCGGTGAACTCGGGGACGGGCAGCTCACCGAAGTCGATGCTCTCGCGGTTGGCGACGGCGTCGGCGAAGGGCAGCAGCGGCTTGGCCTGCCGGCCCTCGTGCTGCTCGCGCAGCCGCTGCTGGTCGGCGTCGTTGCGCCGGGACAGGACCTCGGCGCGGTCGTCGTCGAGCAGGTCCGACACGACCCCGACGACCCGGGAGGCGTCCAGGACGTGCAGGACGTCGCCCTGGTACTGCTGGGCGATCTTCACCGCGGTGTGCTGGCGGGAGGTCGTGGCCCCGCCGATGAGCAGCGGCAGCTTCAGGCCGCGCCGCTCCATCTCGGTGGCCACGCTCACCATCTCGTCGAGCGAGGGGGTGATCAGGCCGGACAGCCCGACGACGTCGGCGCCCTCGGCGACGGCGGTGTCGAGGATGGTCTGCGCGGGCACCATCACGCCGAGGTCGATGACCTCGTAGCTGTTGCAGCCCAGCACGACCCCGACGATGTTCTTGCCGATGTCGTGCACGTCGCCCTTGACCGTGGCCATGACGACCTTGCCGTGCCCGCGGGCGTCGATCTCGCCGCGGGCCTTGGCCTCCTCCTTCTCCTTCTCCATGAAGGGCTCGAGGTAGGCGACGGCGCGCTTCATCACGCGGGCGGACTTCACGACCTGGGGCAGGAACATCTTGCCGTCGCCGAACAGGTCGCCGACGACCTTCATGCCGTCCATCAGCGGGCCCTCGATGACGTCGAGCGGCCGCGTGGCCTGCGCGCGGGCCTCCTCGGTGTCGGCCTCGACGAAGTCGACGATGCCGTGCACGAGCGCGTGCGACAGGCGGGCGCGGACGTCGGCCTCCCGCCAGGACAGGTCGACCTTGCGCTGGGTGCCCTCGCCCTTGAACCGGTCGGCGTTCTCCACGAGCCGGTCGGTGGCGTCGGGGCGGCGGTTGAACAGGACGTCCTCGACCATCTCGAGCAGGTCGGCCGGGATGTCCTGGTAGACCGCGAGCTGGCCGGCGTTGACGATCCCCATGTCCAGGCCGGCCTTGATGGCGTGGAACAGGAAGGCCGAGTCCATGGCCTCGCGGACGACGTTGTTGCCGCGGAAGGCGAAGGACAGGTTCGAGACACCACCGGAGATGTGGGCGCCGGGGCAGCGCTCCTTGATCCGCGGGCAGGCCTCGATGAAGTCCTTCGCGTAGTCGTTGTGCTCCTCCATGCCGGTGGCGATGGCGAGGATGTTCGGGTCGAAGATGATGTCGTGCGGGTCGAGCCCGGCCTTCTCGACGAGCAGGTCGTAGGCGCGGCCGCAGATCTCGACCTTGCGGTCGGCCGTGTCGGCCTGGCCGGTCTCGTCGAAGGCCATGACCACCACGCCCGCGCCGTAGGCCTTGACCTTGCGGGCCTGCTCCAGGAAGGGCTCCTCGCCCTCCTTGAGGCTGATCGAGTTGACGACGCCCTTGCCCTGCACGCACTGCAGGCCCGCCTCGATCACCGACCACCGCGAGCTGTCGATCATGATCGGCAGTCGGGCGACCTCGGGCTCGGTGGCCAGCAGGTTGAGGAAGGTGCGCATCTCGTCGGCGGACTCGAGCAGGTCGGCGTCCATGTTGACGTCGAGCATGTTCGCGCCGCCGCGGACCATGTCCAGCGCGACGTCGAGCGCGCCGTTGTAGTCCTTCGACTCGATGAGCCTGCGGAACCGCTTGGAGCCGGTGACGTTGGTCCGCTCACCGATCATCACGAACCCGGTGTCGGGGCCGATCTCGAAGCGCTCCAGGCCGGAAAAGCGGGTGCGCTGCGGGGCCTCGGTCGGCACCCGCGGCGGCAGCCCCTTGACCCGGTCGGCGATGTGGCGGATGTGCTCCGGCCCGGTGCCGCAGCAGCCGCCGACGATGTTCACCAGCCCGGACTCGGCGAACTCCTTGAGGAAGTCCGCGGTCTGCTCGGGGGTCTCGTCGTAGCCGCCGAAGGCGTTCGGCAGGCCCGCGTTGGGGTAGGTCGCGACGAACGCGTCGCTGATCTCGGCGAGCGCGACGGCGTGCGGGCGCATCTCGTCGGCGCCCAGCGCGCAGTTCAGCCCGACGACGAGCGGCGCGGCGTGGCGCACGGAGGTCCAGAACGCGTCGACGGTCTGCCCGGACAGGGTGCGCCCGGAGCGGTCGACGATGGTCACCGAGATCCACACCGGAAGGTGCGGGGCGACGTCGTGCGCGGCCTGCAACGCGGCTTTCGAGTTCAACGTGTCGAAGATGGTCTCGATCAGCAGGACGTCGACGCCGCCGGAGTCCAGCGCGGCGATCTGCTGGGCGTAGGAGTCGTAGACCTGCTCGTAGGACACCGCACGGTAGGCGGGGTCGTCGACCTTCGGCGACAGCGACAGCGTGACGTTCAGCGGACCGATGGAGCCGGCCACCCACTTGGGCTCGCCGGTGGCCTTCTCGGCCTCGTCGGCGGCCTCGCGGGCCAGCCGCGCCGCGGCCACGTTCATCTCGTCGACCTTCGACTCCAGGCCGTAGTCCGCCTGGCCGATCGTGGTCGCGGTGAAGGTGTTGGTCGTCGTCAGGTCGGCGCCCGCGTCGAAGTAGTTGCGGTGCGCCTGGAGGATCAGGTCCGGACGGGTGAGGTTGAGCAGGTCCGGGTCGCCGTTGGTGTCCTTGGGGTGGCCGTGCAGCCAGTCCGCGGAGTAGTCCTCCGGGGTCAGGCCGAGGCCCTGGATGACGGTGCCCCACGCCCCGTCGATGACGCCGATGCGCCGACCCAGCAGCTCCGTCAGCTGCTCGGTCCGCCGGGCCGCTCGATCGACCCGTTCGGGGTCGATCGGGCGGGTCGTGCTGTGGTCGTCCGAAGAGATGCCCACCGAGTGATCCGCTCCCGTCGTAGCTGACACGATCAACCACGGTACCTGGTGACGGGGAGGGAACCCGGCCGTGCGCCCGCGGGGTCGTAGGCTGGGGCGATGACCGACCGAGAGCCGAGCACCACGGGCGGCGACAGCACTCCGCACCTGGTCGACCCGGTCCTCATCGCGGCGTTCGAGGGCTGGAACGACGCCGGTGAGGCCGCGAGCACCGCGCTGGAGCACCTCGAGCTCAGCTGGGACGCGAAGCCTCTGACCTCGATCGATCCCGAGGAATACTACGACTTCCAGGTCACGCGCCCGCACGTCAAGCTCTCCGACGGCGTCACCCGGCGGATCGAGTGGCAGACCACGCGGCTGTCGTGGGCGACGCTGCCGGGCACCGACCGGCATGTCGTCCTGGTGAACGGGATCGAGCCGAACCTGCGCTGGAAGACGTTCTGCGCGGAACTGGTGGGCCACGCGGAGCGTCTCGGCGTGACGAAGGTCATCACATTGGGAGCCTTGCTCACCGAGGTCCCGCACACCCGACCGACGCCGGTGAACGGCACCTCCTGGGACGCGGAGTCGCAGAAGGCGATGGGCACCGAGCCGTCGAACTACGAGGGCCCGACCGGGATCGTCGCGGTCTTCCAGCAGGCCTGCGTGCAGGCCGGCATCCCGGCCGTCTCC
This sequence comes from Pseudonocardia sp. McavD-2-B, assembly GCF_024124365.1. Lineage (NCBI taxonomy): Bacteria > Bacillati > Actinomycetota > Actinomycetes > Pseudonocardiales > Pseudonocardiaceae > Pseudonocardia > Pseudonocardia sp. McavD-2-B. The sequence continues at coordinate 12,549 of NZ_JAMXSG010000042.1, read as the reverse complement.
TACTGGGCCGAGGTGCCGCACTACGTCTCGCAGGCCCAGGTCCCGAAGGCCGCGGTCGCGCTGCTGCACCGGATCGAGGAGTCCCTCGACGTCGAGGTGCCGCTCGGCGTCCTGCCGGAGAAGGCCGAGGAGTGGGAGCGGACCGTGTCGGAGATGGCCGACGCCGACGACGAGGTCCGCGAGTACGTGCGCCAGCTGGAGGAGCAGGCCTCGGAGTCCGACGACGAGGAGGCCCGCACCGAGCTGCGCGAGACCTCCGGGGACTCCATCGCGGCGGACTTCGAGCGCTACCTGCGCCGCCGCGGCCCCAACTCCTGACGGGCCGCGGCTCGTGGTGGCGCTGCGCCGGGCGGCGCTGTACCTGGGCGCCTTCCTCGGGCCCTTCGGCGGTGGCCTGACCGCGGCGATGCTGCCGGAGCTGGGCGCCGACTTCGGCGTCCCGACGGCGACGGCGTCGGTGTCGATCACCGCGTACCTGCTGCCGTTCGCCGGGGTCATGCTCGTCTCGGGCACCCTCGGAGACCGCTGGGGACGGGGGCGCACCGTCGTCGCCGGGTACGCGCTCTACGTCGTCGCCTCGCTGGCCTGCGTGCTGGCGGTGTCCTGGCCGGTCTTCCTGGCCGGACGGGCGCTGCAGGGTGTCGCGAACGCGTTCACCACCCCGGTTCTGCTGGCGGCGCTGGCCGCCGCGGTGGAGCCGGACCGGCTCGGCCGGGCGCTGGGCTGGTTCGGGTCGCTGCAGGCGGCCGGGCAGACCTCGGCGCCGCTGGTGGGCGGGCTGGGCGCCGAGGTGGACTGGCGGTTGGCGTTCGGCGGAGCCGCCGCCGTGGCTCTGCTGCTCGCCGTCGTGGGCATCCCGTCCGGCGAGTCCCGGGGGCACGCCGGGGAACGCCCCCGGCTGCGGTCGGCCTGGACCGGGCCGGTGCTGCGGCTGGGGCTCGTCGCCGGGCTGGGCTGGGGCTGCCTCGCCGGGCTCAACTTCCTGCTCGCGCTGCGGCTGGAGGAGTTCTTCGGGCTCGGTGCCGGGCCGCGTGGGCTGGTGCTGACCGCGCTCGGCATCGCCGGGATCCTCACCGCTCGGCTGATCGGTGGCGCGGTGGACCGGGTCGGGCCGCGGCGCTGCGTCCTGACCGGCGCGATCGGCGGCGGGGTGCTGGTCGCCCTGATCGGCGCCGTGCCGGTGCTGGGCGTCGTCGTGGCGCTCTGGGCACTGGGCGGGATCTGCAGCCAGCTGATCCTCGTCGGGGTGAACGCCCTGGTCCTGGGGTCGGGCAGACCGAACAGCGGCGGCGCGGTGTCGGTGGTGCAGGCGGTGCGCTTCGCCGGGACCGCGGCGTCGCCGGTGGTGGTCACGCCCGTCTACCACGCAGATCCGCTGGCGGGATTCCTCGTGCCGGCGGCGCTGCTCGCCGCGGGGGTGCCGACGGTGCTCACCGGGGTCCGCACCCGGCGCCGCCCGGACGGATCCGGGCCCCCGGAACCGTCCTGACCCGGCCCGGGACGCAGCGATCGTCCCGACGGGCCCGGACGGACCGACCCTCCCGGCCGGGACCCGGATGTGGCGCACCGGGTCGACGCCGCGGGCCGGGCACGCGCGGCGGGTCTCGGTCCCTGACCGGGCGAGCCGGTCAGTGCCGCGCGGCGTGCGCCCGCAGGTCGTCGAGGTCGACCCACTCGAGGGTGCGGGCGTGCGTCGCCTCGAGCACCACCGGCGGTGCGGCGCCCTCCCGCAGCGCCTCGGCCCAGCGGCTCGCGCACAGGCACCACCGGTCCCCCGGCACCAGGCCGGGGAACCCGAACCGCGGGTTCGGGGTCGTCAGGTCGTTGCCCTGCTCGCGGGAGAAGTCGAGGAACTCGGCGGTGACGCGGGCGCAGACGGTGTGCACGCCCGCGTCCTCGCCCCCGGTTTCGCAGCATCCGTTGCGGTAGAAGCCGGTGAGCGGATCGGTCCCGCAGGTCTCCAGCTCACCGCCCAGCACGTTGAGGGCCATCCGTGGAGTCTCCCGGCCGGGCGCCCACCCTGCCGGTCGGGACGGGTACCGGACCGGCTACAGGGTCACCCCGAGCAGCGCGTCCAGCGCGGTGCGCACCTGCTGCGGGGCCGCGGTGTCGGTACCGCGGCGGGTGAGCGCCTCCTCGGCCCAGGCGTCGACGGCGGCGAGCGCACCGGGGGTGTCGAGGTCGTCGGCGAGGTGGGTCCGCAGCTTCGCGACCAGCTCGGCCGCGTCCGGCCCGGCGTCGAGGCCGACGGCCTCGCGCCAGCGGGTCACCCGTCGGTCGCCCTTCGCGTGCACCTCGTCGGTCCAGGACCGGTCGGTGCGGTAGTGCCCGTCGAGCAGGGCGACCCGGATGACGTTCGGGTCCACACGGGCGTTGCGCAGCTTGGAGACGAAGACCAGGTTGCCCTTGGACTTCGACATCTTCTCGCCGTCGAGGCCGATCATGCCGGTGTGCACGTAGTGCCGGGCGAACGGGTGCTCACCGGTGAGGGACTCGGTGTGCAGGGCGCCGCACTCGTGGTGCGGGAAGATCAGGTCCGAGCCGCCGCCGTTGAGGTCGATCTGCGGGCCGAGCCGGTTCAGGCCGATCGCGGCGCACTCCACGTGCCAGCCGGGGCGACCGCGGCCGAGGCCGGAGTCCCAGGCGGGCTCGCCGGGGCGCGCGGTGCGCCACAGCAGCGGGTCGAGCCGGTTGCGCTTGCCCGGCCGGTCCGGGTCGCCGCCGCGCTCGGCGGAGAACCTCAGCATGGTGTCGAGGTCGTAGTTCGACTCGTAGCCGAAGTGCCCGGTGGCGGTCACGTCGTGGTAGACGTCGGGGTACTCCGGGTCGTCGATCCGGTAGGCCGCGCCGGCGGCGACGAGCTTCTCGACCAGCTCGGCGATCTCGGGGATCGCCTCGACGGCACCGACGAACTGGCGGGGCGGCAGAACGCGCAGCGCCTCCATGTCCTCGCGGAACAGGGCGGTCTCGCGCAGGCCCAGCACGACCCAGTCGTCCTGGTCGCGCTCGGCGCGCTCCAGCAGCGGCTCGTCGATGTCGGTGACGTTCTGGACGTAGTGCACGTCGTGGCCGAGGTCGCGCCAGTAGCGGTTGACCAGGTCGAACGTCAGGTAGGTGGCGGCGTGGCCGAGGTGGGTCGCGTCGTAGGGGGTGATCCCGCAGACGTACATCGTCGCGACCGGGCCCGGCGCCGTGGGCCGGACCCGGCCGGTGGCGGTGTCGTGCAGGCGCAGCGGCGGGCCGCTGCCCTCCAGTGCCGGGACGTCGGTCGGGGCCCAGGTCTCCATGCGGTCAAACCTACCTAGCTCTCGGAAGCGGTCACGCATGCGAACGCGCGGCGTCCGTCGCAGATTCCGGTGCGGGACGGGGTGCCGGTCACCACCACTCGACGTCGAGCTTGGCCTCGATGTCGCGGACGTGCCGGCGTGCGCAGGCCGGGCACAGCCGGCCGTCGCGGCCGCGCTCGTCGCGGTCGGTCACCCAACCCGCGACGGCGGCGACCCCGGCGTCGTCGAGACCGGGGGCGCCGCAGAGACGGCAGGCGGACGGCGTCACGCCCGCGATGGTGCTCCGGCGGCCCGGTCGGTGTCGAGCGCCGCGCGGCGCCGGCCGACCCGGTCGGCGATCATCGCGCACGCCATCAGCTGGATCTGGTGGAACAGCATGAGCGGCAGCACCACCAGCGCCCCGGCGGGGCCGCCGAACAGCACACCGGCGATCGGCAGCCCGCTGGCCAGCGACTTCTTCGACCCGCAGAACACGATCGCGATGCGGTCGGCGTCGTCGAAACCGAGCGCGCGGGCCCCGAGCGAGGTCACCACGAGCGCCAGCGCGAGCAGCACCAGGCAGATCCCGAGCAGCACGAGCAGCGAGACCGGGGTGAGCCGTCCCCAGATCCCGGCGACGACGCCCTCGCTGAACGCGGCGTAGACGACGAGCAGGATCGACCCGCGGTCCACCAGCGACAGACGCTTCCTGTGCCGGGCCACGAACCGGCCGATGAGCGGCCGTGCGGCCTGCCCGGCGAGGAAGGGCACCAGCAGGCGGAGCGCGATGTCACCGAAGCTCGACGCGTCGAACCCGCCGCTGGTGGCCAGCAGCAGCGCGGCCAGCACAGGGGTGAGGACCACCCCGAGCACGTTCGACACCGACGCCGCGACGATCGCGGCGGGCACGTTGCCGCGGGCGATGCCGGTGAAGGCGATCGAGGACTGCACGGTCGACGGCAGGCAGCACAGGAACACGACGCCGGCGGCGAGCGGCGCGGGCAGCAGCCACTCCGGCAGCAGCAGCACCGACAGCCCGAGCAGTGGGAACAGCACGAACGTCGCCGCCAGGACGGTGCCGTGCAGCCGCCAGTTCCGCAGCCCGCCCAGCGCCTCGGCGGCGGAGAGGCGGGCGCCGTAGAGGAAGAACAGCAGGGCGATCGCGGCGGTGACGGCGACGTCGACGACCCCGACCATCGCGCCGCGCGCGGGGAACAGCGACGCGACGCCGACGGTCACGAGGAGCAAGGCCAGGAACGGATCGGGACGGACTCGCATGGGTTCCATCCTGCAAGCCGTCCGCCCATCGGGAAACCAACTGATCACCATGACTGTGTCCGCGATCTATGATGACCGGATGCTCGACCCCGTCCGGCTGCGGTCGTTCGCCGCCGTCGCGCGTGCCCGCAGCTTCACCCGGGCCGCCGCCACGCTCGGAGTCGGCCAGTCCACCGTGAGCCAGCACGTGCGGCGCCTGGAGGCGACGGTCGGCCGCCCGCTGCTCGACCGCGACACCCACTCGGTGTCGCTCACCGTCGACGGCGAGGCGATGCTGGAGTTCGCCGCCACCATCCTCGACGCGGGTGACCGGGCGATGGCGCACTTCCGGGCGTCGCGGGTGCACGGCCGGGTGCGGTTCGGGGTGTCGGAGGACCTGGTCCTGACCCGGCTGCCCGCGGTGCTCGCGGACTTCCGCCGCCGCCACCCCGAGGTCGACCTGGAGCTGACCGTCGGTCTGGCCGGCGGGCTCGAACACCGCCTCGACGCCGGGGAGCTGGACCTGATGTTCGCCAAGCGCCTCCCCGGCCCCGACGACGGCCGGCTGGTCGTCCGCCGCGACCGCTTCGTCTGGGTCGGGGCGCCCGGACTTCCGCTCGGCCCCGGCGACCCGGTACCGGTCGTCGCCTATCCCCCGCCGAGCCTGTCGCGCACCGCCGCCGTCGGGGCCCTGGAGGCGGTCGGGCGGCCGTGGCGGATGGCCTGCACCAGCGGCAGCCTGTCCGGCCTGCGGGCCGCCGCCCTCGCCGGGCTGGGTGTGCTCGCGCACGCCGCGACGCTGGTCCCCGACGGGCTGGAGGTCGTCGGCGACCGTGCCGGGCTGCCCGAGCTGGGCCCGGTCGAGCTGGTGCTCGCGCACGGGCGGCGGCACAGCGACCCGGCCGAGGCACTGGTCCGCAGCATCCGCACCGCAGACCTCCGTCCGGAGTCGTGGACACCCCCGAACGGCGGCTAGGGTCCCGGGCCGTGCGCCGCCTGCCGATCGTCCTGCTGCTCGCGATGCTGGTCGCCGGGTGCGGTTCGCCCGCCGCACCGGGGTCTCCGACGCTGGACCGGGTCGCGTCGTCGCACGTGCTGCGGGTCTGCTCCACCGGGGACTACCGGCCGCTGACCGCACTGGCCGCGGACGGCACCTGGTCCGGGATCGACGTCGACATGGCCCGCGACCTCGCCGCCGAGCTCGGTGCTCGCGCGGAGCTGGTCCGCACGACCTGGGCGACCCTGCTCGACGACGTCGTCGCCGGGCGCTGCGACATCGCCGTCGGCGGCGTCTCGGTCACCCCGGACCGCGCGGAGCGGGCCGTGTTCACCGAGCCCTACCTGCGCGACGGCAAGACGCCGATCGCGCGCTGCCCCGACGTCGCCCGCTACGGCACGGTCGCCGACATCGACCGGCCCGGCGTCCGGGTCGTGGTGAACCCGGGCGGGACCAACGAGCGCTTCGCCCGGGAGACCTTCACCCGCGCGACGATCGTGGACCACCCGGACAACTCCACGATCTTCGACGAGATCGTGGCCGGCCGCGCGGACCTGATGGTCACCGACGCGATCGAGACCCGCTGGCAGGCCGCACAGAACCCCGGGGTGCTGTGCGCGGTGCACCCCGACGCCCCGTTCACCGCGTCGGAGAAGGCCTACCTGACCCCGGCCGGCGACCCGTCCTTCACCGAGCGGGTGAACACCTGGCTGCGCGGGGCGCGCACCGACGGCACCTGGGACCGCCTCGCCCGTCCCTGGCTCGGCTGAGTCCACACCCCCTGCCGGGCGGCCACACCCGTCACGACAGGTGTGGTCGCCGGTGAACGGGTGTGGCTGTCGGACCCCCTGTGCGACGGTGCGGGCATGCGCATCGTGGTGACGACACCGACCGGCACCGTCGGCTCCCGGTTGCTGCGCCTGCTCGTACAGGCCGGGCTGCACCCGGTGGCCCTGCTCCGCGACCCGGCCCGGCTGCCCCCGGACCTCGCCGGGCTGGTCGAGCCGGTGGTCGCAGACCAGACCGACGCCGACGCCGTCGTCGGCGCCACGCTCGGCGCGGACCGGCTGTACTGGGTGAACCCGCCCGCACCGCCCGGCACCGACCCGCTCGCCCACCAGGGAGCCTGCGCCGCAGTCGTCGCGGAGGCCGTGCGCCGCAACGGGATCGGCGCGACGGTGCTGCAGAGCAGCGGTGGCGCGGAGCTGCGCCGCGGCGCCGGGGACATCGACGGCCTGGCCGCGACCGAGCAGGCGCTCGACGCGACCGGCGCCCCGGTGCTGCACCTGCGGTGCGGCTACTTCATGTCGAACCTGCTGATGTCGGCCGACGAGATCGCCGGCGGGACGCTGTCGACGCCGTGGCCGCTCGACCATCCGCTGCCCTGGGTCGCGCCCGGTGACGTCGCCGCCGTCGCCGCGGTGCGGCTGCTCGGGCCGGTGTGGTCGGGGCGGTTGGTGCAGGCCGTGCACGGGCCGGCGGACCTGACGTTCGACGACGCCGCGGCAGTGCTCACCGGGGTACTCGGCCACCCGGTCCGCGCGGTGCACCTGCCCCGCGCCGGGTTCCGGTCGATGCTGGCCGGCCTCGGCATGACGGCACCGGAGATCGACGCGGTCGCCGGGATGGCCGAAGGGCTCTCGGCCCCCGGGTACCTCCCCGAGCAGCGCCGCGACGCGGTGTCGACGACCCCGACGACGCTGCGCGCCTGGGCCGCGGAACACCTGACCCCTGGTCCCGCCTGATCCCACGGATCCCCCGGTGCCCGCAGCGTCCCGTCGTGTCCCGCGGCGACCTGTCACGTGCCGTGGCGCCCCGTCGCGTACCGCGGCGACCCACGGGTGGGGTGCCGGGGCACGCGACGGGTCGCCGCGCGGTCAGCCGGTGCGGCGGCGCAGGTAGTCCGAGACCACCTCCGCGCCGAGGCCGTCGAGGTCGGGCTGCACCACCCGTCCCCCGGCGCGGCGCGCAAGCCGGTTCACGAACGACAGCAGCCCCGGGTCGTCGCCGAGCACGAAGAACGTGAACGCCGCGTCCATCCCGATCAGCCGGTCCAGGCCGTCCACCGTCGCCCGCAGCGTGTGCGGGCTCGGCGGGTAGTCGAAGAACGCCTCGCCGTCGCGTTCCAGGTGCGCGGTCGGCTCGCCGTCGGTCACCACCAGCACGACCGGCGTCGCGTCGGGCTGGCGGGCCAGCCGTTCCCGGGCCAGGAGCAGGGCGTGGTGCAGGTTGGTGCCCTGCATGTACACGCCCTCCAGCCCGATCAGCTCGGCCAGGTCCACGGTCTGAGCGTGCCGCCCGAAGGTGATCAGCGACAGGTCGTCGCCGCGGAACCGCGTGGAGATGAGCTGGTGCAGCGCCAGCGCGGTGCGCTTCATCGGCACCCACCTGCCCTCGGCCACCATCGACCACGACGTGTCGACCAGCAGCGTCACCGCAGCTCGGGTGCGCTGCTCGGTCTCGACGATCTCGACGTCGGACACGTCGAGTGCCCGGTCGTCGCCGCCGGCGCGGCGCAGCTGGGCGTTGAGCAGCGTCCGCGGCACCGACCAGGCCTGGGTGTCGCCGAAGGCCCACGGCCGGGTCGACCCGGTCGCGTCGCCCGCCGCCCCGGCACGCCGGGTGTCGCGCTGCCCCTGCCGCCCGGAGATCCGGTCGGCGACGTCGCGCAGCACCGACTGCCCGAGTGTCCGCAGCGCCTTGGGCGAGAGCATCAGCGAGCCGTCGGGGGCGCGGCGGAACAGGTCCTGGCGCTGCAGCTCGCGTTCCAGCTCGGCGAGGGTGCGGGCGTCGGCGGCGGCCTCCGGGCCGAGCATCTCGGTGAGCGCGTCGAGGTCGATGTCCTCCATCCGCGCGCCGGGGTAGCTCTGCGCGAGCTGTTCGGCCAGGGCGTCGAGCTGCCCCAGCTCCTCCATCGCGCGGGTCGCCTCGCCCATGCCCATCGGGTTCTCGCCGCGGAAGTCGCCCTCCCCCGACCAGTCCTCGCCCGGGCGCAGGCCCTGCAGCTGGGCGTCGAGCCGGGCCAGCGACTCCGACAGCCGCGGGTCGCCGAACGCCTGCTGGGCCAGCTCGGCCAGCTCGGCGCGCTGCTCGGCCGACATCGAGTTCATCATGCGCTGGGCCGCGGCGGCCCGGGCGGCGAGCGCGTCGACCAGCTCCTCGGTGTTCTGCGGGTTCTCCGGGAAGTGCTCACCGTGCTTGCCCATGAACTCGGCGAACTGCTCGGTGGTGTCCTCGCCGCGGGCGTGGCGGTCGAGCAGGTCGTTGAGGTCGTCGAGCATCGCGTTGATCCGCTCGACGTCCTCCGGGGTGGCGTTCTGCATGGCCTGCTTCATGCCCTCGAAGCGCTGGTCGAGCAGCTCCCGGCCGAGCAGGTCGCGGATCTCCTGGTAGGCCTCGCGGGCGTCGGAGGAGCGCCAGTCGTAGGAGTTCAGCTCCCGCACCGAGCCGCCGGTGTCGGGCGGCAGGGCGTCGAGCTGCATCTCGCGGAACCGCGCGTCGTCGGAGTCCTCGTTGCCCAGCGCCTCGCGCTCGGCGTCGAGGGCCCGTTGCAGCAGCTCACGGACCTCCTGCAGCGTCCCGTCGATGCGGTTGTCGCGCTGCAGGTCCCGGCGCCGCTCCCACACCCGGCGGGTGAGGTCGTCGAGCCCGCGCCGCCCGTCGAGGCCACGACGGAGCAGCTCCTGCAACGCCTGACGCGGCGAGGAGCCCTCCATGACGTCGCGGCCGATCTGGTCCATCGCCGCCCGGATGTCGTACGGCGGTGCCAGCGGGTCGGGCCCGCCGGCGTAGGGGCCGTAGGCGTAACGGCGGCGACGACGCCGGGGATCAGCCATACGACACCGTGTCACCGTCGTCGGAGGAGTCCTTGGCCAGCTTGCGGGTCAGGAACAGGTACTCCAGCGCCAGCTCCGCGGCCGAGGCCATCGGGCCCGGGTCCTCGGTGCCAGCGGCGCCGAGCTTCGCGGCGATCTCGGTCAGCGCGTCGACCCGCGGCAGGGCGGCGACGACGTCGCGGGCGGGGATGCGCTCGCCGGTGCGGACCGGGCGGGTGGACACCTCCACGGCCAGCTCGTCGAGGTCGACGCCGCGCAGCGCGAAGCGGGCGGTGTCGGCGGTCGCGCGGCGCAGCAGGTGCTCGAGCACCTCGTCCTCGCGGCCCTCCTCCCCCGACGCGAACTCGATCTTGCCGCGGAGCACGGCCGGGACCGACTCCAGGTCGACCGGGCGGGCGTAGGCCGTCTCCTCGCCGGTCAGCGCGGCACGGCGCAGCGCCGCGGCGGCGACGGTCTCGGCCGCGGCCACGGCGAACCGGGCCGACACCCCCGAGCCCTGGTCGACCGCGGACGAGTCGCGCAGGTGCCGGGTGAACCGGGCGACGACCTCGAGCAGGTGCCGCGGCACCTCGGCGACGAGGTCGGCCTCCTGCGCGACGAGCTCGACCTCGGGGGCCAGCTCCAGCGGGTAGTGGGTGCGGACCTCGGCGCCGAACCGGTCCTTGAGCGGGGTGATGATCCGCCCGCGGTTGGTGTAGTCCTCGGGGTTCGCACTGGCCACGAGCAGCACGTCCAGCGGCAGCCGCAGCGTGTAGCCGCGGACCTGGATGTCGCGCTCCTCCATCACGTTGAGCAACGCGACCTGGATGCGTTCGGCCAGGTCGGGCAGCTCGTTGATGGCGACGATGCCGCGATGGGACCGCGGGACGAGCCCGAAGTGGATGGTCTCGGGGTCGCCCAGCGAGCGGCCCTCGGCGACCTTGACCGGGTCGACGTCGCCGATCAGGTCGGCGACCGAGGTGTCGGGCGTGGCGAGCTTCTCGGTGTAGCGGTGGTCGCGGTGCACCCAGGCGACCGGCAGGTCGTCGCCGAACTCGGCGGCGCGCCGGATCGAGGCGGGCACGATCGGCTCGTAGGGGTGCTCGCCGATCTCGGAGCCCTCGATGACGGGGGTCCACTCGTCGAGCAGGCCGGCCAGCGACCGCAGCAGGCGGGTCTTGCCCTGGCCCCGCTCACCGAGCAGGACGAGGTCGTGGCCGGCGAGCAGCGCCCGCTCGAGCTGCGGGACGACGGTGTCGTCGAAGCCGACGATGCCGGGCCAGGGGTCGCGGCCCTCACGCAGGGCCGCCAGGAGGTTGTCGCGGATCTCGTGCTTCACGGGTCGCTGTACGTGACCGGACGCACGCAGCGCACCGACGGTACGGGGAAGGTCAGGTGTGACGGGCACGATCTCCACGCTACGCCCGGTTCCGGACTGCAGCGCGTCGTCGCGGAACCGTGTTCCGCGGGCCGGACTGGAATCTGTCTGGTTGTACAGATAGTTTGTCGGAATGGCCGATCCCACCCCCGACGGGCGACGACGACGCGGCGCCGACACCCGTCGCGCGCTGGTGCGGGCCGCCGTCGACGTCGTCACCGCGCACGGCTTCGACCGGCTGACGCTGCGCCAGGTCGCGGACCGCGCCGGTGCGTCGGCCGCGTCGGCGACCTACCACTTCGGCACCCTCGACGCGCTGCTGGAGGCGGTCGCCGTCGAGCTGGAGCACGACGCCGTCGCACGGCTGGGCGAGCTGACCCGCCGGGCCCGCTCCGGTGACCTGACCCTGCTCGACGCCTGCACCGCCTACCTGGTCGACCTGCTCGGCCCCCGCCGCCCGGTGTTCCTGACCATGCTGGAGCTGCGCGTCCGCGTCGCCCGGGGCCACGGCGGCACCGCCACCGGCCCGGCCGCCGCGGAACCCGACGCGGCGCTGGTCGACCTCATCCAGGACCACGTCGGGAACCGGGAACGGGCCCGCGAGCTGTTCGCCGGGGTCTTCGGGCTGTCCGCGCTGGCCGTGTTCGCCCCCGTCCCGCCGGGCGAGCCCGAGCTGCGGGCCCGGATGGCCCGGCTGCTCGCCGGAGCCGGTCTCACCACCCACGACGACCACGCCGTCCCGCAGGAGACCCCGCACGAGACCCAGGAGGACCGGTTCCCGTGACCGCCACCCGATCCCCCGGCGCGCCCGACCGCGACGCCCTCGCCGCCCGTTTCGGGCCCCGGCGGGCCGGCCTCGCGGTGCGCGCCCGGACCGCGGGCGACCCGCTCGCCGACGCCGTGGTCGCCGAGATCCGCGCCGCGGGCCGCGAGGACGGCCGCGCGCTCACCGCGGCGCTGCAACGCGGCATCCGCGACGGGCTCGCCTCGGTGACCGGTCCCTCCCCCGCCCTCGCGGCCCTGCTCACCTCGGCCGAGTCGGTGCCCGCGGGCACCGACCCCGCGATGCTCGACACCGGGATCCGGCCCATGTTCACCGCACCGCCCGCGGTGCACACCCTGTCCCTGTCGGCCGGGGCGCTGCTGCGCACCTACGGCTCCCCGTCGATCGCGGTGCTGCTCGGCACCACCGGACGGCTGGTGGAGTCCGCCGAGCGCCGCCTCACCGAGACCGGCACCTGGCTGCTCGCGGCCACCCTGCCCGGCGGCATGCGCCCCGGCAGCCCCGGCTACGTCGGCACCCTGCAGGTCCGCATGCTGCACGCCCACATGCGCGTTCTCGCCCGCGGCCGCGGCCTCGACGAGGCGGTGCACGGCACCCCGATCAACCAGGTCGACCTGGTCCGGACCTGGCTGGACTTCACCCTCGTCTCGATGCGGGCCGAGGCGACGATCGGGTTCGGGCTCACCCCCGCCGAGACCACCGAGGTCTACGCCTGCTGGCAGCTGCTGGCCCACCAGCTCGGCATCGATCCCGAGCTGGTCCGCGACGTCACCTCGCACGCCGAGGCCGAGGAGCTCGACGCGCTGGTCACCGCCGTCACCGGACCGCCCGCCCCCGAGTCACGCGCGCTGGCCGGGGCGCTGATCGGGGCCGTCGCCGCGCTGCTCGTCCAGCCGCTGCGCCTGCCCGTGCCGCAGGGGCGCCGTCTGCTGCAGGCGCTGGCCCGGCGCTTCCACGGCGCCGCGGTGACCACCGGGCTGGGTCTGCGGCGCAGCCCCGGCTGGGAGGCGGCCGTCGCCGTCCTGGGGCGGGTGATCGCGGTGCAGCGCCGG
>NZ_JAMXSG010000429.1:0-2974 GCF_024124365.1 Pseudonocardia sp. McavD-2-B | reverse complement strand
CGGCGTCGACCGGGCCGGCGTCGCCCGGCTCCTCGGGAAGGTGGGCCAGCGCCTCGCGCAGGTCGGCCAGCGGCAGCGGCCGGGTCGCCGTGACCGCGAACGCGACCCGCCCGGCCAGCGCGATGCCCGGCCAGCCCTGCGAGGCCAGCGCCAGGCGCTCGCCGACCCGGTCGCAGAGACCGGCCAGGTGCCGGTCCGAGGCACCGGGCACGACCAGCGCGAACTCGCGCTCGGACAGCCGCAGGGCCGCGTCGACCGGGCCGAGCGGCTGGGTCATCGCCGCCGCGACCTGGTGGGCGGCGAACCAGGCGGCGCGGTCGTCGTCGTGCACGACGGAGCCGTCGAGGCCGGGCAGGTCGAACAGCGCGACGCCGACGGGCAGCGTCTCCGGCCCCGCCGGTCCGGCGAAGCGGTCCAGGGCCTCGGCGGTGGGCAGACCGCTCGCCGGGTCGACCGCGGCGGCGGCACGGGCGGCCGCGGCGCGCTGGGCGTCGGCCAGCTGGGATCGCAGCTCACGGGTGCCGGCCCGGGCCGACAGCAGCCGGTCGATCATGTGGTTGAGCGAGGTCGTCGCCCAGGCCTCTCCGGTGGTGCCCGCCGAGGCCGCCGGGTCGCCGCCGGTCGGCATCGAGGAGCCGAGCAGCTCGTCGACCGTGCGCCGCACCGAGGCCGGCAGCCGGTCCCCCAGCGCGAACCGCAGCCGCGCGAGCTCGGTCCCGGCCTGGGCACGGGCGTAGCCCCAGCGGCCGAGGAACACCCGCCCGGCCTCGCCCCGTTCGCGCGGGTCGCGGGCGTACTGGTCGGTCGCGACCAGGAACGCACCCGCCCCGGGCCCGAGCGCGACGACACTCCACTCCGACGCCAGCGGCTCGTCCGGGTCCAGCACCACGAGGTGGACGCCGTCCGGCACGTCGTGCACCCCGCCGTCGGCGAACGCGACGACGACGTGCATCCCGGCCTGGGCCATCCGCGCGTAGACCTCGCGCTCACGGTCGAAGAAGCGCAGCTGCTGGAACAGCGCGACGACGACCGTCGGGTCCTCCCGCGGCCCGGACATCACCGCGCGCTCGATGGAGTGCGACAGGTGCACGAGCAGCCGCTTCGACGCCGGCTCCGGGCGCGCGCCCGAGGCCCGCTCCCAGGCCTCGCGGCGGCCCTCGGACAGCCCGTCGACGTAGGCCTGCTCCGAGGCCACCCGTACGGCGTGGGCAAGCGGTCCCTCGGACATGGGTGACCTCCGGTCGTCGGACGGCGCCCGGTTCGCGACACAGGATCACGCCGTGTGTCGACCCAACAACCGCGGGTCGCCGAGGGCAACCGGTGGCCGGGTACGTCCGGTGGGACCACAGGTCACTGCGACCAGCGGCGTGACGACCGCCGGTCCGCCCACCGCGCAGCCGAGCGGGAGGACGAACGCGACGAACGGCGATCAGCCGTCGAGTGCGGCGACGGCGCGGCGGGCTGCGATCGGGTCGGCCGCGGCGCAGGCCGCACGGGCCCGCTCCCGGCACTGCTCCACCGTCAGCCCGGCCAGGGTCGCCCCGACCGCGGCGAGCGCACCCGAGCCCATCGACAGGCTCGCGACGCCGAGCCCCACCAGCACCGCGGCCAGTCCCGGGTCGGCCGCGGCCTCACCGCACACCCCGACCGGGGTGCCGGTGCGCGCCGACGCCTCGCCGAGCAGCCCGATCAGCCGTAGCAGCGCCGGCTGCCACGGGTCGTTGAGCGCGGCCACCGGCCCGGACTGGCGGTCCGCGGCGAACAGGTACTGGGCCAGGTCGTTGGTGCCGACCGAGACGAAGTCGACCTCGGCCATGATCTCGTCGGCGGTGAGCACCGCGGCCGGGATCTCGATCATCACGCCGGCCTGGGAGATGCCGTGCGCCCGGCAGCGCTGCACGAACCAGCGCGCCTCCTCGGCGGTGGCGACCATCGGCGCCATCACCTTGAGCGCGACGCCGGTCTCCTTCGCCGCGGCGGCGAGCGCGGCGAGCTGGCGCTCCAGCACGCCGTCGCCGTTGCCGGGGACGCGGGCGATCCGCAGGCCGCGCACGCCCAGCGCCGGGTTGGGCTCGCCGTCGAGCGACAGGAACGGCAGCGGCTTGTCCGCGCCGGCGTCGAGGGTGCGGGCGGTGACCGGCTTGCCGGCGAACGCGGACAGCACCGCGGTGTAGACCGCGCGCTGGGCGGCCTCGGTGGGCTCCTCGGCCGCGGAGAGGAACGCGAGCTCGGTGCGGAACAGGCCGACGCCCTCGGCCCGGGCGTCCGCGGCCTTCGCCGCGCCGGCGCCGTCGCCGACATTGGCCAGGACCGGCACGACACGGCCGTCGGCGGTGCGGCCGACGCCGTCCCACTCGGCGGTGACCGAGGCGGCGGCGGCGAACGCGGTGGCCTGGTCGAGGGTGGCGACCTCGACGACCTCACCGGTACCGCCGTCGACGGTCAGCGCGGCGCCCTCGGCGATCCGGGTCGCGCCCGCGCAGCCGACGACCGCGGGGATCCCCAGCGAACGCGCGAGGATCGCGGTGTGGCTGGTCGGGCCGCCCTGCTCGGTGACCAGGGCGAGCGCGACGCCCGGCTTCAGCCCGGCGGTGTCGGCCGGGGCCAGGTCGGTCGCGACGAGCACGGCGGGCGCGTCCAGGTCGGCGACGCCCGGCGCGGGCAGCCCCAGCAGCTCCGCGACGATCCGGTCGCGCACGTCGTGGATGTCGCGGGCGCGCTCGGCCATGTAGCCGCCCATCGACGACAGCATCTCGGCGAAGGAGTTCGCGGCCTCCCACACCGCGCGCGCGGCGGGCCGCCCCTGCTCGGTGACCAGCGCCTGCGCGCTCTCCAGCAGCGCCGGGTCGCCGACCATCGTCACGGTCGCCTCCAGCACCTCGCGCGCGTCGCCGGTGACGGTCGCGGCGCGCGCGGTCAGGCGCTGCGACACCAGCTCGACGGCCGGCGCGATCCGCGCGGCCTCGGCGGCGGC
>NZ_JAMXSG010000428.1:0-2989 GCF_024124365.1 Pseudonocardia sp. McavD-2-B | reverse complement strand
CGGGGAAGACGCCCGCGGGCAGGCCCGCGGCGGCGAGTGCGGCGGTGATCTCGGCGTGCCGGCGCGGCCCGTCGGCCAGCAGCCCGCCGACGACGCGTGCGGCGGCGGTCATGTCGGCGTCGGTGACGTCGCGGAGCAGCCGCAGCCACTCCGCGCGCTGCTCGGCCCGGACGGCGGCGGTGAACACCCGGTGGTCGCGGCGGCTGAGCATGTGGATGGTCGAGCGCATCGCCCAGGCCTGTACGACGCGTCCGTCGTGCAGCATCGCGGTCAGCGTGGACCGCTCGAAGCCGATGAGCCGCGACCAGAGCCCGAGGTAGCCCGACGGGGCGTGCTGGGTCTGCAGCCCGCCGATGCGCTCCAGAGCGCGCGGCACCGTCAGGGCGGCTCGCCCGGTGAGGAGCTGGCGGGCGAGCAGGGCCCGCAGCCGGTCGTCGGCGGTGAGGACGCGCACCCGGCGAGTGTGCCGGTCAGCCCGCCGTCCGGGTGTACCGGTCCGCGGGGCGGGCGAGCCCGAAGCGGTCGCGCAGGGTGCCGTCGTAGGGAGCGGGCGTCCAGGCGTCGCCGAGTGCGGGCAGCAGGCCGTCGACGATCTCGTCCACCCCGGACGGCAGCGCCAGCGGGACCAGGACGAACCCGTCGGCGGCGCGCTCCTCGGCGGCGTCGCGCAGCAGGCCGGCGAGTGCGGCCGGGTCGCCGACGTGGCGCAGCGTCGCCGGGACGGTGTCGGCGTCGGCGGGGGCGAGTGCGTCGAGCTCGCGCAGCCGCGCGGCGGCGTCGTCGCCCAGCAGGGTCTCGACGTCGAGCAGCACGGTGACCTGTTCGGGGTCGCGCCCGGCGTCGGCGACGGCGGCACGCACCCGGTCCCGGGCCTCGGCGGCACCGGCGACCGTGTCGGCCGCCACCCGGACGACGTCGGCGTAGCGGCCGACGGTCGCCAGCGCCTCGATCTCGTCGCCGCGCAGCACGGTCAGGGGCTGCCCCTGCGGCGGGCGCGGGGTGATCGACGGTCCGGTCACGGAGAAGAACTCGCCGGTGAAGTCGATGTGGTGGAGCCGGTCGCGGTCGACGAAGCGGCCGGTGGCGGAGTCGCGGATCTCGGCGTCGTCCTCCCAGGAGTCCCACAGCCGGGCGGCGACCTCGATCGCCTCGCCGGCCTCCCGCCAGAGCGAGGCCGCGTCGCGATCGGCGCGCGCCCGGCCGAACAGGTCGGCCTCGGCCTGCGTGCGCGACACGTCGGGCTGCCAGCCGGCCCGCCCGGTGGACACGAAGTCCAGGGTGGCGACGGCCTTGGACAGGTGGAACGGCTCGGTGTGGGTGACCGTCACCGTCGGCACGACCCCGATACCGGGGACGGCGGGCGCGACCCGCGCGGCGACGGCGACGGCGTCGAGGGTGCCGGGCAGTGCGGCCGGGTCGGCACCGGGCGGCTGCAGCGAGTCGGGCAGCGCGACGAGGTCGAGGCCGCCGCGCGCCGCGGTGCGGACCAGGTCCAGGTGGTACGGGGCGGTGAACAGCCGGGCCGGGTCGGCGCCGCCGAGCCGCCACGCGCCGGGGTGGCGCCCCGCCGCTCCGAGTTCGACCGCCAGGTGCAGACGTCCGCTCACCGTGCCTCCGTCGCTCGTGATCAGCTCCTGGGAGGGCCAACCCACCGCGGGCGCGGTCTGTTCCCGGTCACCCGGCGGCGCGCAGGTCCGCCTCGATCGCGGCGGCGCAGGCGCGCAGCTCGGGCAGGATGTCGGCGCGCAGGCCGTCGGCGTCGTTGCGGGAGGCGTGGGTGGAGACGTTCGCGGCCGCGACGACCCTCCCGGCGCGGTCGTGGACGGGCACCGCGACCGAGCGCAGCCCGGCCTCCAGCTCCTGGTCGACGACGCAGTGCCCGTCGGTGCGGACCCGGTCCAGCTCGGTGCGCAGCTGTTCCGGGGTCGAGACGGTGTGCGCGGTCAGCGCCGCGGGTTCCAGCGCGCCGAGGTAGGAGTCGAGGGTGGCGGGCGGGAGCGCGGCGAGCAGGACGCGACCCATCGACGTCGCCCAGGCCGGGAAGCGGGTCCCGATGGTGATGGTGACGGTCATGATCCGCGAGGTGGGGACCCGGGCGACGTAGACGACGTCGTAGCCGGTGTGCGGGTCGCCGTCGAGGACCGACACCGACGCGGACTCGCGCACCGTGGCGACCAGGCGCTCCAGGTGCGGGGCCGCGATCTCGGGCAGGCCCATCGCGGACAGGTAGGACCAGCCGAGCTCCAGCACCCGCGGGGTGAGGGTGAACAGCCTGCCGTCGGTGCGGACGTAGCCCTCCTCGGCCAGGGTGAGCAGGAACCGGCGCGCCGCGGCGCGGGTGAGCCCGGTGGCACGGGCGACGTCGGCGAGGGTCTGCTGCGGGCGCTGGGCGTCGAAGGACCGGATGACGGCCAGCCCACGGGCCAGCGAGCGGACCTGCTCGGTGCGCGGGGCGCCCACGTCCTCCGGGGTGCTCACGCCGGCCGGCCGGCGAGGACGGTGTCGACCAGGTCGGCGGCGTGCCCGGTGCCGTGGCCCTGGGCGCCCGCGGCGAGGTCGAGGTTGCGGGCCATCGCCTCGGGGTGCACCTGCAGTCCGTCCAGGCTCACCCGCAGCCGGGCCGCGGCGCCGGCGGTGACCCGCAGCAGCGCGACGAGCGTCTCCCACTCCGCGTGCCAGGCCCCGGCGGCACGCTGGAACTCCTGCTCGGCGCCGGCGAGCAGCGTCGCGACCAGGCCGGGGGCGCGCTTCGCGGCGCCACGGGCGGTGACGGCCGCGGCCGGGTTGCGCTTGTGCGGCATCGACGACGAGTCCCCCGGCGCGGACTCCGACACCTCACCGAGCTCGGTGGCGGACAGCAGCACGACGTCGCCCGCGGGCTTGGCGCAGGCCCCGGCGGCGACGCCGAGCGCCCCGGCGAGCTCGCCGATGCGGCTGCGTTCGGTGTGCCACGGCACGCCCTGCGGGGCGAGGCCGAGCCGCGCGGCCA
>NZ_JAMXSG010000427.1:0-2989 GCF_024124365.1 Pseudonocardia sp. McavD-2-B | reverse complement strand
CCAGCGCGGCGTCGGACCGGGCTGCGTCGGCGAGCGCGAGCAGGGCGTCGGAAGCGTCCACGGTGCGCGTCGTCGCGCTCGAGCAGCCCGCCAGCGGCACCGTCGCGGCCACCGCGGCCGCGGTGGCCAGCACCTGGCGCCGCGTCGGGCGGGCACCGCCGCGGCGGGTCACCGGTGACGGGGTCACCGACGGCGGCGGCCCGGCCGGGGACACCCGGGGCGACACGGATGGCTCGCGGTCGTTCACGTCGGGTCATGCTGCCAGCACGTGCCGGGCCGCCCGGCACCGACCGTGCCCGCCCGGGCCGCGGACGACCGCCCACCGACGGGCCACCGACCGGCGGCCCGCCGGGCCGACGCGCTAGGCTCGTCGGCCGTCCCCACCGTCACCGGCACCGTCCGGTCCCGGCCGGACGCGTCGCGGTGTGCGGCGCCGACGTCGCATGCCGTCCGCACGCGTCCGACGTGCCCGCCCACCGGCGGTCACGGCACCACGATCGACGCCCACCCGAAGCCCCGCCGACCGGCCGCCGCCCCGGCGGGCACCCTGACACGAGGAGAGTCACCCGATGCGCAGTCCGGACCCCGCACAGCTGGCAGACCAGCTGCGCGGCGTGCTCGAGCCGGTGGTCCACGGGGCCGGGCTGGAGATCGACGCCGTGGAGGTCCGCACCGCCGGGCGACGGCACTCGGTCAAGCTCGTCGTCGACCTGCCCGAGTCCTCGCCCGCGACCGGCATCGACCTCGACGTCATCGCCCGGCTCAGCCGCTCCGCGGCCGCCGAGCTGGACCCGCACGAGCACCTCATCGAGGGCTCGTACACGCTCGAGGTGACCTCGCCCGGGATCGACCGGCCGCTCACCGAGCCCCGGCACTGGCGACGGGCCTACCTGCGCCTGGCGCGGATCACCCTGACCGACGGCACCGTCGTCGAGGCCCGGGTCGGCCGGCTCGACGGCGACACGGTCGCCGTCGCGGTCCCCGGCCGGAAGGCGCCCGAACGCCGGGACATCCCGCTCGCGGAGATCCGCCACGCCCAGGTGCAGGTCGAGTTCAAGCCCGCCCCGCCCGCGGAGACCGCACTGCTCGACCCGGACGCGCTGTCCGGCAGCACCGACGGGGCCGACGGGGCCCCCACGAACCACGACGACGGCGGCGCCGTCGAGACCGTCCGCGACGAGGAGAACCGGTGAACGTCGACATCCCCGCGCTGCGCGCGATCGAGCGGGACAAGGAGATCCCGTTCGAGACGGTCCTCTCGGCCATCGAGACGGCGCTGCTCACCGCCTACCGACACACCGACGGCCACCACCCGGACGCCCGCGTCGACATCGACCGCAAGACCGGTGTGGTGCGGGTCATGGTCCGCGACGCCGCCGACGCCTCCGAGGACGGCACCCCCGGCCCGGAGTTCGACGACACACCCGAGGGCTTCGGCCGGATCGCGGCGACCACCGCCCGCCAGGTCATCCTGCAGCGGCTGCGCGACGCCGAGCACGAGCGCACCTACGGCGAGTTCTCCACCAAGGAGGGCGAGGTCGTCGCGGGCATCGTGCAGCGCGACGCGCGCGCCAACGCCCGCGGCGTCGTCGTGGTCGAGCTCTCCGGAGGCACCGAGGCCGTGCTCCCCGCCGCCGAGCAGGTGCCGGGCGAGGTCTACCGGCACGGCGACCGCATCCGCTGCTTCGTCATCGGCGTGAACCGCGGCCCGCGGGGCACCTCGATCACGCTCTCGCGGACCCACCCGAACCTGGTGCGGAAGCTGTTCGCCCTCGAGGTGCCCGAGCTCGTCGACGGCTCCGTCGAGATCGTCTCGGTGGCCCGTGAGGCCGGGTTCCGTTCCAAGATCGCGGTGCGCTCGACCCGCTCCGGGCTCAACGCCAAGGGCGCCTGCATCGGCCCGATGGGTGCCCGCGTGCGCGGTGTGATGGGCGAGCTGGCCGGCGAGAAGATCGACATCATCGACTGGTCCGAGGACCCGGCCGAGTTCGTCGGCAACGCGCTCTCGCCGTCGAAGGTGGTCTCGGTGACCGTGCTCGACGAGCGCGCCCGGATCGCCCGCGTCGTCGTGCCGGACTTCCAGCTGTCGCTGGCGATCGGCAAGGAGGGGCAGAACGCCCGTCTCGCCGCCCGGCTCACCGGCTGGAAGATCGACATCCGCAGCGACGCCGACCCGCGTGACCCGGTCACCCCCGACGGTGGGCCGGTCGACCCCGCCGGGGAGCCGTCCTGACCGACGGAGATCAACAGCAGGGGCCGGGCGAGGGAATGCCCGAGGACCGCTCTGCGCTACACTCGTCACCGGCCCGCGGTCGCGGACCGTCGCCCACGCACACCCGGTCGGTTCCGATCCGGACCTGTGTGGGGTGCCGGACCCGGGAACGGGCCGACGTACTGTTGCGGGTGGTCGTGGAGAACGGACGTTGCATTCCGGATCCGCGCCGCCGTCTCCCCGGACGGGGTGCCTGGTTGCACCTCTCGACGGGGTGCCTGGACAGGGCCGAGCGACGCTCGGCGTTCGCCCGGGCGTTACGCGTCCGCTCGGCACCGGACGTCACCGCCGTCAGGCGGTGGCTGCAGGAGTCGCGCGACCCGCTGGGGCCCGGGAACCTCTCGGACCCGTCATCGGAAGAAAGCAAGGTCGACCAGTCATGAGCCAGCAGTGAAGATCGCACCATGAACGTGCTTCGACACTAGGTTCGAGGTCGAGCGGGATGCTGCCGCCCGGCCTCCGGTCAGGATGAGGAGAGCAGTGGCAGGCAAGGCCCGCGTGCACGAGCTCGCGAAAGAGCTCGGAATCAGCAGTAAGCAGGTCCTCAGCAAGCTGCAGGACCTGGGGGAGTACGTGAAGTCCCCCTCCTCCACCGTGGAGGCCCCGGTCGCGCGCAAGCTGCGCGACGCGATGGCCTCCGGTGGGGGCGCCGCCGGCGGTCAGCGCCGCGGTTCCGGTGCGCCCGGTGGCGGTCGTCCGCGCGCCGGTGGCTCCGGC
>NZ_JAMXSG010000426.1:0-3037 GCF_024124365.1 Pseudonocardia sp. McavD-2-B | reverse complement strand
CGCCCCGGGCACCGCCGCCGGGCCCGCCGTCGCGGTCCCCGCGCCCCGCACGCCCACCTCGCCCTCGACCGGGAACCCGGGCACCGGGTCCCCGTCGTCGCCGACGGTCCCGGCTCCGCGCGGCTCCGGTGGGACGGGCTCGCCGCTCGCCCCGATCGTCGCCCCGATCAACAACCCGGACCGGCCGTCCGCGGGCAACATCCTCGAGCCCGTGACCGGCACGTCGCCGTCGCGCGGCGGGACCAGCACCGGCCCGGTCCAGGACGTCACCGAGAACGTCCGCCCGGTCGGGGACGCCGTCGGTGGCGTCGTCGCCCCGGTCGCGCAGGCCGCGGCGCCGGTCGGGAAGACCCTCGGCGGTGCCGTGTCCCCCGTGACCGAGGCCGTCCGCCCGGTGACGAACGCGGTCAAGCCCGTCACCCGGCCCCTCACCGACACCCTCGAGCCGGTGACGACGCCGGTGCTCGGCGCGCTGTCGCCGGTCACCGAGCCCGTCCTCAGGAGCACCGAGCCGCTCACCGGCCCGGTCCTGAAGGCGGCCGAGCCGGTCACCGGGCTCCTCGACACCTCCGCGAAGAAGGCCACCGCGGACACCGGCTCCTCGTCCTCGGACGCCACCCAGCCGCTGCAGGCCGTCACGAAGCCCGTGGGGCAGGTGGCCGGCACGGTGACCGAGCCGGTCGGGGGCGCCCTGTCCGGCGTGACCGAACCGGTCGGCGGGGTGCTCGGCGGCGTCACGAAGGGCGCGGGCGGGCTGCTGGGCGGCTGACGCCGCACCCACGACGACGGCCCCGGCCCCCGCACAGCGGGGACCGGGGCCGTGTCGGTGCCTGCGCACGTGCCGTGTCGGACCGGCCGACGGTCCGTACCGACGCTCCTTCCGGCACGCTCCGGTCGCTGCGCGACCTACACGAGCCTCCTGTCCGTGCCGATGCTCCTTCCGGCACGCTCCGGTCGCTGCGCGACCTACACGAGCCTCCTGTCGGAAGCCCAGCGGGACAGCTCGTGCCGGTTCGACGTCTGCGTCTTGCGCAGCACGCTCGACACGTGGGTCTCCACCGTCTTCACCGAGATGAACAGCTCCTTCGCGATCTCCTTGTAGGCGTAGCCGCGGGCCAGCAGCCGCAGCACGTCCCGCTCCCGCTTGGTCAGCTGGTCGATCTCCGGGTCCACCGGCGGTGCCGCACCCGGCCGGTCGGAGAACGCGTCCAGCACGAACCCGGCCAGGCGTGGTGAGAAGACCGCGTCACCGGCCCGTACGCGTCGCACGGCGTCGGCGAGGTCCCGGCCCGAGATCGTCTTCGTGACGTAGCCGCGGGCGCCGGACCGGATCACCGAGATGACGTCCTCCGCAGCGTCGGACACCGACAGTGCCAGGAACACCGACTCCGTGCCCGCCGCGCGCGCCCGGCGCAGGATCTCCGCGCCCCCGCCGCCGGGCATGTGCACGTCGAGCAGCACCACGTCCGGCGCGAGGTGCCCGACGCCGGCCACCGCCTCGTCGACGGAGCCCGCCTCACCGACGACCTCCAGCACGGGGCTGCGCCCGTCGCCACGGTCCAGCTCGGCGCGCACGCCGGACCGGAACAACGCGTGGTCGTCGACCAGGTAGACCCGGATACCGGTGTCGCCCGGACCAGCCGGTGTCCCCGGCACGTCGGCGGTGGTCATGCCGTCTCCTTCTCCGTCAGCGGCATCGACAGCCGCACCTCCGTACCCTCCCCGGCCCCGGTGCGGATCCGGACCGTGCCGCCGTGGCGGCGCATCCGGGCGTGCACCGAGTCCGCGAGGCCGTGCCGGTCGTCGGACACCGCATCCGGGTCGAAACCCGTGCCGCGGTCCCGCACGAACACCTCGGCCGCGCCCGGCCCCTCGTCCGAGGCGGGCTCGACCTCGACGTAGACGTCGACCTCGGACGTCCCCGAGTGCTTCGCCGCGTTCACCATCGCCTCGCGTGCCGCCAGCACCAGGGCGCGCAGGTCGTCGTCGAGCTCGGCGTCACCGACCAGCACCGGGCCGACGGCCACCGCGTAGGTGTCCTCCACCTCGCCCGCGACGCGCGTGATCGCCGCCGACAGCAGCGTCTCCACGGCGTCCGGGCTGCCGCCGCCGCCCCGGGCGCGTCCGCCCGGCCCGTAGAGCCAGGCACGCAGCTCCCGCTCCTGGCCGCGGGCCAGCCGCTGCACCTCGCGCGGGTCGCAGGACTGGCGCTGGATCAGCGCGAGGGTCTGCAGCACCGAGTCGTGCAGGTGCGCGGCGATCTCGGCGCGCTCGGCGGCGACCGCGCGGGCCCGGCGCTCCTCGCCGAGGTCGCGCACCAGCCGTACCCACCAGGGGACGGTGAGGACCGCGACGCCCAGCAGCGTCGCCAGCGCCGCGAGGATCCCGAACCGCACCTGGCTCAGGTCCAGGTTGCCGAGCAGGAACACCGCCAGCCCGGTCAGGACGAGCGCGGCGCCGAGCACGGTGCGGGCCAGCGCCGCACGACCGCCCGTGACGCGGCTGCGGGCGTCGCGCGCCCACCGCCGTCGCTGCGCCTCGTCGGCCTCCCGCCACACGACGGCCGCACCGACCGTCGCCAGCCCCAGCGGGCCGGCGATCCAGCCGAGCACGGCCGAACCCGAGGTCGCCGCGACCAGCGACAACCCCAGCCCCAGCGTCAGCAGCCCGGCGGCCTGGAGGCGTTCGGACCGGGTGACGGTCCGCTCGACGACGGCGGCCTCCTGCCGCAGGAACACCCACAGCAGGCCGTAGGCCAGGACCCCCGCCCAGCCGAGCAGGGTCAGCGCGACGAAGGCCGCCCGGATCCAGCGGACGTCGACGCCGAGGTGGTCGGCCACCCCGCCCGCGACGCCGCCCCCCCCCCCCGCCCGCACCCGCTGCGCGTGACCGCGGTGGCCCGGCTCCCCCCGGACGCGGTCGCGGTCACCCTGGAGGTGCCCGGCGCGCTGCGCGACGTGTTCTCCCACCGCCCCGGCCGCCATGTCACCGTGGGCGCGCGGATCGACGGCGAGCTCGTGCGGCGCAACTACTCGAT
>NZ_JAMXSG010000425.1:0-3068 GCF_024124365.1 Pseudonocardia sp. McavD-2-B | reverse complement strand
ACCACGACAACAGGAAGAACAACACCCCCACCGTCGCCCCACCGACACCCACCCACAACACCACCACACATCCGGAAAACCGATCACCCGATCCGCACCCCGAATACCCCCACAACCGGAACGGCCGTCGGCGTACCCCGGTGCCGGAGGGGCGTCGTCGCGCCGCCGAGGAGATCCCGCCGCAGTTCGGACCGGGTTGGTCCGTCCCGGAGCTCCTGGCTGCGCCGCCACCCGATGCGCGTGTTCCGGGATGAACGGCGACCTAGGAGGAACGAACGAAGCAGTGTCGGGAACCGGCGGAGAACGGGGACGGAAAATGCCCTCCGGCCCTCGTGCCGCACCGCAGGAGACGCGAATCCCGCCTCTCGTACACGGATCACGTGCGTTCGTGTCCGTGCGGTTGACCCGTTCTCCCCCGGTCCGCATCATCGCCGGGCGCCGCGTTTCGACGGAGTTTCGCGGGCGGAGCGAGAGGACAAGAACGTTGGTGATTCCGTCCCGGATGCCTCAGCTCGCAGACCTCGATCTCCTGCTGTCGGTGGCGAGCCGTGGCAGCGTCGGAAAGGCAGCGCAGGAACACCGCATCTCCCAGCCTGCCGCCAGCACGCGGATCAGTGCGATGGAGAGACGACTCGGTCTCCGGCTGCTCGAGCGGTCGCCTGCCGGGTCGACGCTGACCACGGAGGGCGAGGTACTGGCGCGCTATGCACGCAACGTGATCCGGGCGGCCGACGAGCTGCTCGAGTTCGGCTCCCGCATGGGGTCCACGGAGGCCCGCAGGCTCCGCATCGCGGGCAGCCCCGCGATCTCCGAGCACCTGATCCCCGACTGGCTGAACCACGCCGGCTCCACCACCGACGACGTCCTCGTCGAGGTGCGGACCGGCAACCTCGAAACGCTCCACCACCTGGTCCTGGAGAGCCGGGTCGACCTCGCGTTCGTCGACGGATGGTGCGGTACCGGCGACCGGACGGGCGCGGCGCACCATGAGGAGCTGGTGACCCGAGACATCTGCGACGACCGGCTGGCCGTCGTCGTCGGGCCCCGGCACCCCTGGGCGGACCGGAGGACACCCGTCACCGTGGCCGAGCTCGCGGGTGCACCTCTGGTGCTGCGGGAGCGCGGGTCGGGCCTGCGCGCGTTCACCGACGAGCTCCTCGCCCCGCACCGGCCCGCCGGCGGCCAGGTCGAGCTGCCGTCCAGCAGCGCGCTCAAGCTCGCCGTCGCCACGAGCAGACGGGTGACCGTCCTGAACGTGTCGACCGTCCGTACCGAGATCGCGGACGGTCGGCTCCACCTCGTCGCCGTGGACCACGAGATGCCCGGGCGTCCCATCCGCGCGACCTGGAACCGGCAGCGCGGGCTCACCGGGCACGCGGAAGCCCTCGTCGAGATCGCCGCGGCGAAGGGCTCGCCGCCGCCCGGCCCCCACGACGACCCGGAGACCGGAGGCACGCCCGGACGCGACCACGCAGGCCACCGGGCGATCGCATGACCGCCCGCGACCGTCAATTCCCAGGAGGGGACGAAGTGTCAGCTCTGAACAAGATCGCCCGCACGATGGTCTCGCACCGGCGGGGGATCCTCGCCGCCGACGAGAGCATCGGGACCATGTCCGCCCGGCTCGAGTCGGTCGGCGTCGCCCCGACCGAGGAGAACCGCCGCGTCTACCGCGAGCTCATCGTGACCACACCGCGGCTCGCCGAGTCCGTGAGCGGGGTCATCCTCGCGGACGAGACCTTCCACCAGCAGCTCGACGACGGGCGGTCGTTCCCCGAGTACCTGTCCGACATCGGGATCCTGGCGGGCATCAAGGTCGACACCGGGGCGAAGCCGCTCGCCGGGGCGTCCGGCGAGAAGATCACGGAGGGACTCGACGGGCTGCGCGAGCGCATCGCGGACTACGTGCGGCGCGGCGCGACCTTCGCGAAGTGGCGGGCGGTCATCACCATCGGCGACGGGCTGCCGTCGGACCGCGCGGTGCGCGCCAACGTGCACGCACTGGCCCGCTACGCCGGCCTGTGCCAGGAGGGCGGGCTGGTGCCGATCGTGGAGCCGGAGGTGCTCATGGACGGCGACCACTCGCTGGCCCGGTGCCGGCAGGTGACCACGGAGACCCTCGAGGAGCTGTTCGAGGAGCTCGACCTCCTGCAGGTACAGCTCGACGGGATCGTCCTCAAGCCGAACATGGTGGTCCCCGGCTCCGGCAGCGGCGAGCAGGTCACGGTCGCCGACGTGGCCGAGGCCACGGTCGAGACACTGCGGGAGACCGTGCCCCCGGCCGTCCCGGGCATCGCCTTCCTGTCCGGGGGCCAGGACCCGGAGGTGGCGACGGAGCACCTCGGGGCGATGCAGGGTCTCGACCCGCTGCCGTGGGAGCTCACCTACTCCTTCGGCCGGGCGCTGGTCGGGCCCGCGCTGGAGGCGTGGCGGGGGCAGGAGCAGAACCGGGACGCCGCCCAGTCGGCCCTGTCCGCCCGTGCCGTGGCCAACGCCGCGGCGCGCTGACCGGCGCCTCGTGGTGCGGACGGCACACGGTGACGGGGTGGACCCGCCACCCGACGAGGTGCTGATGCTGGAGCTCGTCCGCGCGACCGAGTCGGGCGCCGTGGTGGCCGGGCGGTGCTCCGGCCACCACGGCGCCGCCGGGACCAGGGGCGACGACCGCGACCCGGACCGGAACCGGGCGGTCGCCGCGATGCGCGCCCGTCTCGCCGACGTGGGCCTGCCCACCGCCGTCGCGCTCGGACGTGACGGCCCGTCGGGGCGCGCGCCGGCGTGCACCGCGGCGTTCGGGCTGACGCGCGGTACACCGTCGGCCGGTGGAGGGGCGCCGACCGCGTTCGCCGCCGCGGTCGTGGCCCGGTCCGGAGCGGTCCGGGTGCCGCCCCCCGGCGGCGAGCACGGTCTGGTCCTCGCCGTGGGCGCCGGCGTCCACGGTGCGGAGGTGGGTCACCCGGTGCCCGACATCCTGCGGGCGGTGGCCGCGGCGCGAGGGGTCCGCGTCACCGACCTGGTGGTCGCGTGCGCGGACACGGCGGGGCCGGGACCCCCCGACGCCCTCCCTG
>NZ_JAMXSG010000424.1:0-3098 GCF_024124365.1 Pseudonocardia sp. McavD-2-B | reverse complement strand
CGCTGCGTCGCTACCCGGCCGCCTACCTCGCCGCGCTGCGTGCCGGGGCGGCGGTGCTGGCGATGCGGGCCCGGCCCCGGACCCGCCGGGGCGCCCCGCGCGACGTCTGGCGGCTCCTCGCCGAGGTCGCTCCGGAGCTGGAGGAGTGGGCGGCGTTCTTCGCCGGGTGCTCGCGGCTGCGGATCGAGGCCGAGGCCGGGATCGGGCGGCACATCGACCGGCGTGCCGCCGACGACCTGCTGCGCCAGGCCGAGCAGTTCGTGACCCGGGTGCAGCTGCTGCTGCCCCGGTGAGGTCCGTCCGCCGGAGCGGCGGGCCGCACGGGGGAGCGGATCGGCGGACGGCAGGAGAGCGGGAACGGGCGGGGCTGAGGAACGGACCGGGAGGGGGCCGGTCAGGCCGAGGCGGCGGGGCGCGAGGCGCTGCGCAGCACCCGGCCCAGCAGCGCGGTGAACACCGCGGAGATCTCCCGGGCGCCTGGGGTGTCCCAGGCCTGGATCGGCAGGCAGGCGCCCTGGGCCTGCTGGACCGCCGAGCGGTCGGGCAGGACGCTGTTGAACACCAGGGGGCCGAACAGCTCGCGCAGCTCCGAGATCCGGAACTCGTGCTCGGTGTTGCGCGGCCGCACCCGGTTGACCAGCACACCCAGCGGCTGCAGGCGGTCGTTGGACCGCTCGCGCTCGGTCTGGACCGCGTCGAACGCGCGCTGCACCCCGGACACCGAGAACATCGTCGGGTCGGTCACCAGGATCGCCCGGTCCGCGGCGGACAGCGCGCTGCGGGTCAGCTGCCCCAGCGACGGCGGGCAGTCCACGATCACCAGCCGGTAGCGCTCCTCGGCGTGCTCGGAGCCACCGGGGTCGTCGGTGATCAGCTCGCCGGCCAGCCGCTGCAGGGCGCGGTCCAGCCGGTACAGCTGCGCCGCCCCCGGGTCGGGGTGGTTGTGCCGCTCGGTCTGCTCCGCGCCGACCAGCACGTCGAGGCCCTCGCCCCACGCCGACGGCGCGATGGCCCGTTCGACCACCGCGCGGCGCGGCTCGTCCAGCACGTCGGCGACGGTCGCCGTGGTGGGCTCCGGGTCGAGCGCGGTGGTGGCGTTGGCCTGCGGGTCGAGATCCACCACGAGGGTGGAGACGCCGTGCCGCTGCGCCGCGCCGGCCAGACCCAGTGCGACCGTGGTCTTGCCGACGCCACCCTTGAGACTGAGCGTGGCGACGACCTGCACCCACCCAACGTACCGTGCGGTCCGGCACGGTCGCCGAGCGGAGTGCAGGTGATCGTCGGGCGCCCGGTCGCGGGCGTCGCGGCGGGCGGGCGGGCCGGGCACCGGCGGGGGCCACTAGTCTCGGTGCCGTGGGATCGCCGACACGCGAGCAGGCCGGAGCAGCGCGCGGGGCCGCCGTGTTCCGGGTGCTGGACAGGGAGATCGACCGTGTCCGCCGGGACACCGGGGCCGCGCCCCGGGTGCTCGACGTCGGCGGGGGCAGCGGCACGTGGGCGGTGCCGCTGGCGATCGCCGGCTGCGCGGTGACCGTCGTCGACACCAGTCCCAACGCGCTGGCGACGCTGGCCCGGCGTGCCGGTGAGGCCGGCGTGACCGACCGGATCACCCCCGTGAACGGCGACGTCGACACCCTCGCCGAGGTCGCCCCGGCCGACGGCGCCGACCTCGTCCTGGGCCACGGGCTGCTCGAGGTCGTCGACGGCCCGGGCCGGGTGCTCGCCGCGCTCGCCGCGGCCGCCGCCCCGGGCGGGGCGGTGTCGGTGCTGACGGTGGGGCGCTACGGCGCGTTCATCGGGCGACTGGCCACGGGCCGGCTCGCCGAGGCCCGTGCCCTGCTCACCGACCCCGAGGGCCGCACCGGTACCGACGACCGGCTGCTGCGCCGGTTCGACGCGCACCGGCTGCAGGAGCTCACCGCCGAGACCGGACGGCTGCGGACCGAGATCCTGCAGGGTGACGGCACCCTCGAGGCGTGGCTGCCCGGCCCCGGCCAGGAGGGCGAGACGGCGGGCCGCGACGAGCGTGACGAGCTGGACGCGCTCGCGTCGCAGGTCGGCGCCCTCGCCGAGGTCGCCCCGCGGTTGCATCTGCTCGCCCGGCGGTACTGACACCCGTCCCCGCCGCCGGTGGCCGACGGTCGCCTTCCGGCTGCCGTCGGTGACCGGTCGTCCGGCGTTCACCCGGCTGCCCACCCCCGTCCGGGTGGGTCTGCGACAGTCCGGGTGAGTGACGACACGCCGCGCCACGCCG
This sequence comes from Pseudonocardia sp. McavD-2-B, assembly GCF_024124365.1. Taxonomy (NCBI): domain Bacteria; kingdom Bacillati; phylum Actinomycetota; class Actinomycetes; order Pseudonocardiales; family Pseudonocardiaceae; genus Pseudonocardia; species Pseudonocardia sp. McavD-2-B. The sequence continues at coordinate 844 of NZ_JAMXSG010000424.1, read as the reverse complement.
TCCGCTCGACGATCAGCCGAGCGGGTTGGACGGTCCGGGTGGTCGCGGCACGATTCGCCTCGTACTCTGGACATCAGACGCCCAGGTTGGGGCGCCCGTCGTACCGGCCGGGGCGAGGAGGCCCGGGCCGAATGCGGCCTACCGTCCGATTACGTGTGCCGGAGGTGAAGGCATGCCGCTCTCCGAGCACGAGCAGCGCCTGCTCGAACAGATCGAACGCGCCCTCTACCAGGAGGACCCCAAGTTCGCGTCCTCGGTCAGCGGTAGCCGGCGGAGCAAGCCCGCCCGTCGCCGTCGCATCCAGGGCGCCGTCCTGTTCGTGGTGGGCCTCGTGCTGCTCGTCGCCGGGATCCCCTTCCGGGCTCTCTGGCTCGGCGACCTGCCGATCCTCAGCATCGTCGGCTTCCTCGCCATGCTCGGCGGCGCGTTGCTGGCGGTCACCTCGATCGGCGCCCGGCGCGGCGGCGAGGAGACGACCGGTCAGGGCGGGGCCGCCCCGAAGGACAAGCAGCCCGGCGAGAGCGGCGGTGGCTTCACCGGCCGTATGGAGGAGCGCTTCCGGCGCCGCTTCGAGCAGGAGTGACACCGGGCGGCCCATGCGGCCGCCCGTACGACGCCCGGCGGGGCGGGACACCGACTCGGTGACCCGCCCCGCTGTCGTGTGCCCGGCACCGGCTGCCCGATGTGTCGACCGTCGGCACCAGCGGTCGCCGGTGGACGGGAGCCGCCGCACGGGACGGACCGGCGCCGTCCGACCGCCGCCGGCCGGATGACGCCCCCGACCGGACGCCGGCCGCTGGTCGGGGCGCTGGGGGCTGCGAACCCCGCGCCCGCGCGGAGATCC
>NZ_JAMXSG010000423.1:0-3110 GCF_024124365.1 Pseudonocardia sp. McavD-2-B | reverse complement strand
CGTCCAGCGCGGCGGCCAGATCGGCCGCACCGACGGCGGCGGCCCGGTCCCCGGTCAGCGCGACGACGGTGTCCCCGGCCACCCCGGCGGCGGCGTCGAGGGTGTCGAGCAGCGCCGCCGAGGCGATCGCCGCGGCGAGCTCGGGCGTCGCGGGCGGGCACAGCCGGGTCTTGACCCGGCCCGGCACCGGGGCCTTGGCCAGGACGACGGTGGTGACGGGGCCGGTCATCGCAGCAGCCGGACCATGTCGCGCCCGGCCCGGACGGTGCCCTTGACCGAGCCGGAGACCTTGGACCGCCCGCCGGCACGCCGGGAGTAGGCGACCGGGATCTCGTCGAACCGCCAGCCCGCCCGGCCCGCCCGCAGCAGCAGCTCCAGCGGGTAGCCGAACGCCCGGTCCTCGATCCGCAGGTCCAGCAGCGCCTGCCGGCGTGCGACCCGGATCGGGGCGATGTCGTGCACCGGGACCCCCCGGGTCCGCAGCATCCCGGCGATCACCGCGTTCGCCGCGCGGGCGTGCCAGGGCCACACACCGACCGTGTCGGGGACCCGCCGTCCGACGGCGATGTCGGCGCGGCCGGACGCGACGGTCTCGGCCATGCCGGGCAGCACGTCGGCGTCGAGGGAGCCGTCGCCGTCGAGGAAGGCCACGAGCTCACCGCTGGCCGCCTCCAGCCCGGCGTGCACGGCCGCGCCGTAGCCGCGACGCGGTTCGACGACCACCCGCGCCCCGTGCCCGCGCGCGACGGCCGCGGTGTCGTCGGTCGACCCGTTGTCGACGACGATCACCGGCCAGTCGTCGGGCATCCGCTTCAGGACATACGGCAGCGCCTCCGCCTCGTCGAGGCACGGCAGGACGATCTCCGGGTGCACGTCGCGATCTTCACCTCTCCGCCGGTCCACCGCCCGCCGAATGCGGGAGGGTCCCGCAGGAGGTTCGAACGGCGCCCCTCAGCGGTTCGTGGTGATCGGTGAACGGAGCGGGTCGGTCGCGAACGCCGTCACCCCGTCGGCGAAGGTGGTCCGGGCGCGGAAGCCCAGCCGGGCCGCCGCGTAGGCCGGATCGGCGACGACGTGGCGCACGTCGCCGGGCCGGGCGCCGCCGATGATCTCGGGCTCGGGGCCGTCCATCGCGCGGGCCAGCTCGGCGGCGAGGTCGCCGATGGTGTGCGGCTCGCCGGAGCAGACGTTCGCGGCGCCGAAGCCGGTCGGCTCCGGGTCGGCGACGAGTGCGGCGGCGTTGGCGGCCGCGACGTCGGTGACGTGCACGAAGTCCCGGCGCTGCCGGCCGTCCTCCATCACCCGCGGCGCCTCACCGCGCTCCAGCGCGGACCGGAAGATCGACGCGACGCCCGCGTACGGGGTGTCGCGGGGCATCCGCGGGCCGTAGACGTTGTGGTAGCGCAGCGACCACACCGTCCCGCCGGTCTGGCGGGCCCAGGCGCTCGCGAGGTGCTCCTGGGCGAGCTTGGTGGCGGCGTAGGTGCTGCGCGGGTCGACCGGCGCGGACTCCGGGACGAGGCCGGACTCGAGGTCCTTGCCGCACTCCGGGCAGCGGGGCTCGTAGCGTCCGGCGTCGATGTCGTCGAGCGCACGCGGCCCGGGCCGGACGACGCCGTGGTCGGGGCAGTCGTAGCGGCCCTCCCCGTAGACGACCATCGACCCGGCCAGCACGAGCCGGTCCACCTTCGCGGCGTGCATCTGCGCCAGCAGCACCGCGGTGCCGAGGTCGTTGTGGGAGGCGTAGTCGGGGGCGTCGGCGGGGGAGACACCGTGCCCGACCATGGCGGCCTGGTGGCAGACCGCGTCCACCCCCGGCAGGAGCCGGGACAGGGTGTCGGCGTCGCGCACGTCGCCGCGGACCAGCTCGTGGTCCAGCTCCGGGGCCTCGCCGCCGTGCGCCTGCGGCAGCAGTGCGTCGAACAGGACGACCTCGTGGCCGTCCGCGACGAAGCGGTCGGCGACGTGGGACCCGATGAATCCGGCACCGCCGGTGACGAGGACGCGCATGCCCGCAGACGCTAGGGCGTACCGGTCCCGCCCGCCCACCGCCCGTCCCCGTCCGCGGCGCCGGCCGGGTCGTCGCGTGGTCCGGCCCCGGAGCCGCGGCTCCCGTCCCAGGTCTCGGCCGCGGCCAGCGCCAGGCCGAACAGGCCCGCCCGGGCCTCGCGGGCACTGGTCCAGCCGCGGTGCTCCCACTCCGGCCCGGCGAGCGAGTCCGCGGCGAGGAACACCTGGCCGTAGCCGACCCCGATCCGGCGCGCGGCCGCGACCAGCGCGGACGCCTCCATGTCGACCACCGCGCAGCCCTCGTCGCGGCGCCGCGCGACCCGCGCCGGGGTCTCCCGGAACACGGCGTCGGTGGTCCAGCACCGCCCGACGACGTGCGGCACCCCGGCGCCGTCGAGCACCCGGACCACCGCGTCGACGCCGTCCGGGTCGGCGTCGATCGTCCGCGACGGCGGCTGGTAGTGGAACGAGGTGCCCTCGTCGCGCAGCGCGCTGCCCAGGACGACGGCGTGCCCCAGCGTCAGCTCGTGCCGCAGCGCCCCGGCCCCGCCGACCCCGACGACGGTGCGGACGCCCAGCGCCGCGAGGTGCTCCAGGAACATCACCGCCAGCGGCGCGCCGACGCCGGGGTGCAGTACCGCGACCGGTGTCCCGCCGGGCCCGGTCGTACGCCACACCGGGCTGCGGCCGAGCTCGCTGCGCAGCACGGTCACCGTCTCGGAGCGGGTCCCGATGTCCTCGACGACCTCGGGGAACCAGCACAGCACCGCCGCGGCCGGCATGTCCGGGCGGAGCGGGGTGATCGCCGACGCCCGGATCACGCCCTCGGCGTCCAGGTCGTCCTCGTGCAGGGGGAGGTCCATCGTCGACGATCATCCCCCGCGCACCCGGTCGGGTGGAACACCGCAGGTGGGCGGGGTGACCCTCTCGCCCGGCGTCCCGGTGACGACGGCGCGCAGTATCGTCGGCCGCGGATGCCCAGGATCCGGGCCGATCGGAGGGTGGCACAGGCATGGCCGGAGACTTCCGCGGCCCGCCCCCCGCGGGCGGGCGTCCGCCGCAGGGCGAGCCGCCGCGCGGCGGCCGTCCCGCGCGGCCCG
>NZ_JAMXSG010000422.1:0-3177 GCF_024124365.1 Pseudonocardia sp. McavD-2-B | reverse complement strand
GGGACGCGGGCGCGGCGGGCGTGTCCGGGGACGGCGGCGGGCCGACGTCGCCGCGCAGCTGGGCCCGCAGCGACGCCCGCTCGGACGACCGGCGGGCCGTCGACGCGGCGATCGCCCGGTCCAGCCGCTCCCGCAGCCCGCGGAACAGCACCATCGACAGCGGCAGTGCGACGACGAGCGCCACGAGCAGCGCGACGAGCCACGGCACGCCGATCAGCGCGAGGACGACCGTCAGCACGGCGAGCAGACCGAGCCGCGCGAGCGTGTAGAGCGCCACCGTGGTGGCCAGCCCGGGCTCACCGGCGCGCTCCCGCGCCGCGGCCTGCGGCGGGGTCGGAGACGTCATGACCTCCAGGGTACGGGCCGGACCGGCCGGATCACGGCTGCCCGGTTCCACCCGCCCCCGTCCCGGACGTCCGGATCGCGATCACCCGCCCGGGCGGCGGTCCCTCCCCGGCTGTCCCCGACTGTCCGGTTCGAGGCGTTCACCGGCTTTGCCCTTTAAGAACCCTTTACTCACACAACACCGTTCGAGTACCCGGAGTCTGAGGTGTCACGATGGCCCGGAAACCGAGAGCGGTACCCGGCCGGATGCCTCCGGCGAGCACCGTGACACATACTCCACGTGCACTTCGGGAGGATCCCCATGGCAGCTCCGACTCAGGCACCCGAGCGTCTCCTCACCCCGGGTGAGGTGGCCACGCTCTTCCGCGTCGACCCCAAGACCGTGACCCGCTGGGCCTCGGCCGGGCGGATCGGCTCGATCCGTACGCCGGGCGGCCACCGTCGGTTCCGCGAGTCCGAGGTCCGTGGCCTGCTGGCCGACCTGACCAGCGAGGCGAACACCGGTCTCCGCTGATCCGGAGGGCACACATGGGGTGAGGGTCTCGACTTCACCCGTACGTCAGGCCACCTTCGCTACGCTGGACAGCGGAGGTGGCCTGATGTTGTTCTTCCTGATCCTTCTCGTCGGCGCGGCCGTGGTCGCGGTGCTGCTCGTGCGGACCCTGCGGTCCGAACAGGTGGTCTCCGATCGCATCCCACGCGCGGAGTTCCCCTGGTCGTCGGGCCAGCGGGCCGAGAAGCCGCGCGCGACCGGCCCCGACGACGATCCCGACTTCCTGCGCGAACTCGACGAGAAGGTGCGTGACCAGGAGGACCCGCCCGAGCGTTCCTGAGCGGGTCGCGCCGGCCGGCACCTCCCCGACACGCCTTGACCGAAGGGCGGTCCACCCAGCGGGCGGACCGCCCTTCGGTGTCTCCGGTCACGTCCGGGGCGGCGACGGGGACCGTCGCGGCCCGGGATCAGACCGGGAAGCCGTCGGCGACGGCCGCCGCCAGCTCCAGCAACGCCGTCCGGGTCGTCTCCTCCAGGCGCTCCAGGTCGATCTCCGCGCCCTCCTCCAGGTGCGGGTCGAACGGCACCTTGACCACTGCCCGGCACCGTCCCGAGAAGTGCTCGGCGACGCGGTCGAGGTCCACCCCGCCACCGGCACGCCGGTAGACGGTGTTGATGACGACGACCGCGTTGCGGACCAGCGCCCCGTAGCCGTGGGCGTCGAGCCAGTCCAGGGTCGCCGAGGCGCTGCGGGCGCCGTCGATCGAGCCCGACGACACGACGACGATCTGGTCGGCCATCCCCAGCACCCCGTACATCGCGGAGTGCATCAGGCCGGTACCGCAGTCGGTCAGGACCAGGTTGTAGAAGTGCTCCAGCAGGTCGACCGCGCGCCGGTAGTCGTCCTCGCTGAACGCCTCCGACACCGCCGGGTCCTGCTCGCTGGCGAGCACCTCGAGCCGGGACACGCCCTGCGAGGTGTAGGCGCGGACGTCGCTGTAGCGGCGGACCCGGTCGGCGTCGCGCAGCAGGTGGCGGACGGTCGCGGTGGTCTCCAGCGGGATCTTCTGGCTCAGCGTGCCGCGGTCGGGGTTGGCGTCGACGGCCACGACCCGGTCGCCACGGTGCGACGCGAACGTAGCCCCGAGGGTCGCGGTGACCGTCGTCTTCCCGACCCCGCCCTTGAGGCTCAGCATCGCGATCTTGTGCGAGCTGATCAGCGGCCGGTTCGCGCGGGCCACGAGGTCGCGCCGGTGCAGCTCCGCGGGGCTCTCCCCCGGGTTCACCAGTCCGCCGGTGAGCACGTAGACCCAGCGACGCCACCCGCTCGCCGGCGGACGGCCCGCACTGCCGTGCCCCGTGCGCGAGGGCGCGAGGTCCAGCCCGCCGTGCGGCTCGTCGCCGCGGCGGTGCTGAGCGGCCCGGGCCTCGATCGCCTCGGGGGCCGTCCAGCGGGGCCGCTTCACCCCCGTCTGCGGGCGGCCGCGCGGCGGGGTGAGGGTGCGCTGGGGGCCGGTCTCCGCGGACTCGTCGTCCCAGGCCGCGCGCCAGGGACGGTCCCCCTGGCGGGGGCGCCGGTCGTCGCGGGAACGGTCGTCGCGGGAGCGCTCCGTCCGGGGGGTGCCGGTCCGGGCCCCGCGGCCGCCGTGACCCGCGTGCATCGGCCCCGCAGGATCCGTGGGCGCCGGAGCGGCGGGGTCGGAGTGCGGCGGATCGGCGGACACGGGCGCGTCGTCGTACCCGGCGGTCGCGGTGCGCCCCGGGGAGCCGTCCCCGGAGGCCGTGGCGCGGTCCGGGAGGTCCGGGCCCACGGCGCCACCGTCCGGCGGGTGCCCGGGGGCCGGGGCGTCACCGTCCGGGGAGTACCCGGGGGCCGCGTCGCCGTCCGGGGAGTACCCGGGGGTCGTGTCGCGGTCGCCGGTGTCGTCGGCCGCGCGGCCCGCGGCGCGCCAGATGAGGTCCGCGTCGGGGTCGTCGTCGGGCACCGCGGAGGTGGGCACGGCCCACCACGGCTCGGGGTCGGCACCCGCGGCGCGGTAGAGACCGGTGTCGTCGGGGCCGTGGTCCTGCACGGCCGGGTCCCGGGCCGCGTCGTCGCGGCGGTGCCGGGGGTCGCCCGCGGAGGCCGGGGTGGGCTCGTCGTCGGGGTCGGCGACTGTCGCGGTGCCGGAGGAGGCCGGGCGCGGGGTCTCGCGCAGGGCGGACAGGTCCGTCCCGTGCGGCGGGGTGGACGGGTCGATCTCGTCGACCAGGTCGTCGTCGATCTCGGGCAGCTCGCTGCCCCACGCCGAGCCCGCCGGCGGGGTCTGCGTCCCGATGGCGGCGCGGCCCGGGGCGGG
>NZ_JAMXSG010000421.1:0-3259 GCF_024124365.1 Pseudonocardia sp. McavD-2-B | reverse complement strand
GCCCCCGGAGCCGGTCCCCGGCCCGCCCGCGCTCCCGGTCCGGACGCCGGCGTCGACGGACGGACGGCCGCCGCGGTTCCGCCGCCGGGTCCACCGGATCGCCCCGGCCGACCATGCGGCGCTGCGCGCGCAGGCCGCCCGCCACCGCGTCACACCGACCGCGGTGCTGCTCACCGCGTTCACCGACGTGCTCGCCGAGTGGGCGGGTGCGGGCGGGTTCGGCGTGCTCCTCACGCTCTTCGACCGCCCGCCGGGCACCGCGGGCGTCGTCGGGGACTTCACCTCACTGGTCCTGCACGGCACTCCGGACACCCCGCACCCGGTGTTCGCCGAGCGCGCCGCCGCCACCCAGGCCCGGCTGTTCGACGAGCTCGACCACCGCGCGGCCTCCGCGCTCGACGTGCTGGCCGAACGCTCCGCCCGCACCGGCGCGGTGCACCGGGTGCCCGTGGTGTTCACCAGCGCGCTCGGCCTCGACGACGGCCGGTCCCTGGAGTGGATCGGCGAGCAGGTCGCCGCGCTGTCCTCCACCCCGCAGGTGTGGCTGGACCACCAGGTCGTCGAGGTCGCGGGCGAGCTGCGGCTGCAGTGGGACGGCCCCGAGGGCGTCCTGCCCGACGACGAGCTGGACGCCGTCACCGCCCGGCACGCCGAGCGGGTACGCCTGCTGGCCACCGACCCGGCGGCCTGGGGACCCGTCCCCGACCCGGCGGACCCGGCTCCTTCCCCGGTTCCGGCCCCTCCGGTGCCCGCCCCGGGGGCGACGGTGCGTGTGGACGCGGCCGACGCGGTCATCCCGCTGCGTGGCGGGGACGACCCGGACCGGCCCGCGCTCGTGCTCGTCCACCCCTCCGGCGGGGACGTGCTCTGCTACGTCGAGCTGTCCCGGATGATCGACCGCCGGTTCGACGTGCTCGCCGTCGCCGACCCCCACCTGTCGCTCCCGGCGCCGCACCCCGACGCGCCGGAGACGGTGCCCGCCCTCGCGGCCGCCCACCTGGCCGCGCTGCGCGCCGCCGGACGGCGCGGGCCGTGGCTGCTGGGCGGCTGGTCGATGGGCGGCACGCTCGCCCAGGAGATGGCCGTCCAGCTGACGGCGGCGGGGGAGTCCGTCCCGCTCCTGGTCATGGTCGACTCCAACGACCCGGCGCACATCCGGCCGGTCCCCGGCACCGGGGCCGAGCTCGACCGCGCCGTCGCCGTCCGGCACCTGCGGGCGCTGGAGGCCTACCTCGGGGCGGACCTCGACGCCGACGGTCTCACCGGACCCGGCGCCCCGCCCGAGCTCGTCGCGGCCGTCGCGGACCGGCTGCGCGACCACGGCCTGCTGGGCCGGGCCGAACCGGACGCGGCCGTCGTCGGGCGGCTCGCGGTGATGGCCCGGCACCTGCGGGCGCTGGCCGCCCACCGGGCGCGGCGACTCGACGCCACCGGCACCGCGACCGTCCTGGTCCGCGCCGACCGGCGGGCGCCCCGCAACTCCGGCATCGGCATGGGCGTCGACGACACCCCGCCCGGTGCCGGGCCCGACCTCGGCTGGTCGGCGCACCTCGCCGGCCCGCTGCACACCGTCGGCGTCGACGCCCACCACTACGGCGTGCTGCACCGGCCCGCCCTCCCCGACGTCGGCGCCGCGATCGACGCGGCGCTGCTCGCACTCCTGGAACGGATCGCATGAGACGACTGCTCACCGCGGGCCTGCTGGCCTGCGCCGTCCTCGCCGGCTGCGCGGCCCCGGCACCCACCGCCGCCGGTCCGGCGGACACGGTCCGCTACGTCGCACCCGGCTCCGGCGGCGCGGCCGTCGACGACCCGCACGGGATGCTTCCCGCCGAGAGCGACATCGTGCGGATGGCGCTCACCTACGACGTGCTGACCGTCCCGGGCGACGACGGCTCCCCGCAGCCCCGGCTGGCGACGTCGTGGACCCCGGACCCCACGCTGACCCGCTGGACCGTCCGGCTGCGCGACGACGCCGTGTTCACGACCGGTGCGAAGGTCCGGGCCGCCGACGCGCTGTTCTCACTGCGCCGGATGGCGTCGAAGTCCGCGGAGAACTTCGGCCGGACGGCCATGTTCGACCTCGCCGCCTCCCGCGCCACCGACGACACCACGCTGACGCTGGTCACCCGGGCGCCCTACGCCGAGGTCGGGACCGCGCTGATGGGCGCCACGTTCGTGGTACCCGAGGGCAGCACCGACGTCACCTCCGGCCTCGTCCCGGGGTCCGGCCCGTTCCGGCCGGTGCGCTCCGACGCCCAGACCACCGTGTTCGAACGCAACGACTCCTGGTGGGGCCCGCGGCCGCCGAGCCGGGTGATCGAGGTGCGGGCGCTGGCCGACCCGCAGGCCCGCGCCCAGGCCGTGCTGTCCGGTGAGGCCGACCTCGCCGGCAGCGTCCCGCCCACCGCCGCCGACCAGGGCGCGGCCGCCGGCCTGACCGTGGTCCGCAAACCGGGCGCGACGATGTACCCGCTGGTCATGCGCACCGACACCGCGCCCTTCTCCGACCCCCGGGTCCGCGAGGCGATCCGGCTCGGCGTCGACCGGCGCCAGCTGCTCGACGCCGTGTTCGGCGGCAAGGGCACGCTCGGCAACGACCTGATCACCCCCACCGACCCGAGCAGCCCGCGTGACCTCCCGCAGATCGAACGCGACGTGCCCCGCGCCCGCGCACTGATGGCGCAGGCCGGCCTGGCCGGTGGCGTCGACGTCACGCTGCACACCACCACCGCCTACCCGGGCATGGACACCGCGGCGACCCTGCTGTCCCAGCAGCTCGCCGAGATCGGGGTGCGGGCGCGCATCGAGGTCGGCCCGCCGGACACCTACTTCAGCACCGTCTACGGCGCCGAGCCGTTCTACGTCAGCTTCCTCGGCGGCATCCCCTTCCTCGACGTCGTGCGGGTGGCGCTGACCCCCGGCTCGCCGACCAACGAGACCGCCTGGGCGGACCCGTCGTGGAACGCCCGGCTGGCCACCGCGCTGGCCGAGCCGGACACCGCGAAGCGCCGCGCCGGGCTCGGCGCCCTGCAGACCCGCCTGCGCGACGAGGGCGGCTACCTCGTGTGGGGCGTCGGCGACCGGCTCGACCTCGCCGCACCCGGGGTGACCGGGGTGTCCCCGGCGATCGGGTTCGGCGCCGGCTTCCTCGACCGGGTGCACCACGACCGATGACCGACGTCCGACCGGGCCGGGCGCCGGGCCGCAGGCGGGCGGTGGCCCGTGCGGCGGCCCGCGCCGTCCTGCGCGCCGCCGG
>NZ_JAMXSG010000420.1:0-3288 GCF_024124365.1 Pseudonocardia sp. McavD-2-B | reverse complement strand
CCGTCGCCGGGACCTGCGACGCCGGCCTGCTCGCCACCGCGATCACCCGCAGGCCGCGGGCGGCGAGCGCGGCGACCCGGCCCGCGGTCTCCGGCGACGGCGCCGCGCAGCGGGCCAGCACCGACTCCGGCGAGCCGGTGGTCACCACCGTGGCGGTGCCGGACGCGCCGGCGGGCAGGACGACCGTCATCGTCTCCCGGCCGGGGTCGAACGGGAACCGGGCGACCGGTTCGGCGGGCGTCGGCAGGCCCCGGTCGCGGGCCGCGACGAGGAACGCGACGTCGGTCGGGTCACCGGACCAGCCGCCGTCGGGCTCGGGGGCGGTCTCGGTGCAGGCCGCGCCGAGGCCCAGCAGGGTGTCGTCGTCGACGCCCGGGGCCGGTTCGACCCGCGCGACGGCCATCCGGTTGCAGGTGAGCGTGCCGGTCTTGTCGGTGGCGAGCACCGTCACCAGCCCGAGGGCCTCCGCCGCGCGCAGCCGCCTGACCAGCCCGCGCCGCCGCGACAGCCGGTACGCGCCGAGCCCGAGCACCAGGCTGACGATGATCGGCAGCTCCTCCGGGACCGTCGCGAAGGCCAGGGTGAGCCCGGTCAGCACCATCTCCCGCCACGGCCGCCCGGTCAGCACGCCGACCAGCGGGACGAGCACGCTGAACGCGATCGCCAGTGTCGCGAGGCTGCCGGCGAGCTCGCGCATGGCCTGCTGGAGTGCCGTACGGGGCGGCCGCGCGGCGGCGACGAGCCCGGTGAGTGTGCCCAGCTCGGTGGCCGTCCCCGTCGCGACGACGACGCCGCGGGCCCACCCGGCGACGACCGTCGTCCCGGCGAACACCAGGTTCGTCCGCTCGGCCAGCGCGGTGTCGCCGGAGAGCACCCGGGCGGCATCCTTGGGGGCGGCGACGGGTTCCCCGGTGAGGGTCGACTCGTCGACGCGCAGCCCCCAGGTCTCGACCAGGCGCAGGTCGGCGGGCACCCGCGAGCCCGCGGCCAGCGGCACGAGGTCGCCGGGCACGATGTCGTCGACCCCGACCGAGACGGTGCTCCCGTCGCGCACCACCGGCGTCGTCGGGGCGGTGAGCTCGCCGAGCGAGGCGATGACCGACTTCGCGCGGAACTCGGCGAACACCTCAACACCGACGACCGCCGCGATGATCACGACGACGGCGACGGTGTCGTCGAGCCGCCCCCAGACGCCGTAGAGCACCGCGATCGCCGCGAGCAGCAGCATCATCGGCTCGGTGACCTCGTCGGCGAGCACCCGCAGGAAGGTGACCCGACGCGGGACGACCCACCGGTTGGGACCGTGCCGCCCCCGCCGCGCCGCGGCCTCGGCGCCGGTGAGGCCCCGCAGTGCGTCCGTACCGAGGCCGTCGACCACGGCCGCGCCGGTCGTGGCGTGCGCCCCGCCGCTCACGGGCTGCCCACCGGGTCAGTCCGTACGCGGTGGCAGGTCGGGGGCCACGCCCTCGGCGCGGTAGACGGCGGCAGTGAACGCGTCGAGCGCGCGCCGGCAGCGGTCCAGGAGGGCCTCGGCGTCCTTGCCGCGCTCGTCGGGGAAGAAGTCCCGGGACGAGATCGTGGCCAGCCAGCGGGTGAGCCGCTCCAGGTCCTGCTCGTTCTCCTCCAGCTCGGCGAAGGAGTAGTTGTCCCGGGCGGACTCCTTCTCCAGCTCCGCCAGCAGCGCGTCGCCGCGCTCGGTGAACTCACCGAACTCCTTGCCGCGCTCGGCGCGGATCCGGGCGACGATGCCGTCGTCGCTGGTCCCGGCGGCGACGTCGAGCGCGTACGCGGTCCCGCCGGACTCGCGGACGTAGGCCGCGAGCCCCTCCAGGAACGTGCGGTGCTCGTCGGTCGCCGGCAGCACCCACGCGCCGTTCTGCAGGCCGACCGCGCCCGCGGCGCGGGCCCGGCGCCACAGCGTGACCCGGGGGCTCGAGGGGGAGGCGGGCAGCTGCGCGAGCAGTAGGACCCAGCCACCGGACGGCGCGTCGGTCATGCTCAGGACGGTACCGGCCGGCACCGGCATGCAACAGGTGTTTCGTCGGGTGCGGCGCCGCCGTCGGGTGCGGCAGGCTGGGGCCATGCCCGCCCCCGCCCACCGCCTCGGCCTCGGCCTGGCCGCGATCGCCCGCCCCGCCTACATCACCTCCGGCCGCGCCGGCGAGCTCGGCGACGACCGCGACGTCGCCACCCTGCGCGACCGCTCCCGCGCACTGCTCGACGCCGCGTACGCCGCGGGCGTCCGCTACCTCGACGTCGCCCGCTCCTACGGCCGCGCCGAGGAGTTCCTCGCCGGCTGGCTCGCCGACCGGCCCGGGGTCACCGGCGGTGAGGACCCCGTCGAGATCGGCTCGAAGTGGGGCTACCGCTACGTGGGCGGGTGGCGGACCGACGCCGACACCCACGAGGTCAAGGACCACTCGCTCGACGCCTTCACCGAGCAGTACGCGCTGAGCCGCGAGCTGCTCGGCGACCACCTCGGGACCTACCACGTGCACTCCGCGACGCTCGACACCGGCGTCCTCGACGACGGGCGCGTCCACCGCGCGATGGCTCACCTGCGCGACCGGGGGATCCGGGTCGGCATCTCCACCTCCGGCCCCGCCCAGGCCGACGCGGTGCGCCGGGCGCTGGACGTCCGGGTGGACGGCGAGCCGCTGTTCACCTCGTTCCAGAGCACCTGGAATCCGCTCGAACCCTCGGTGGGCCCGGCGCTGGCCGAGGCCGCCGACGCCGGGGCCCGGGTGATCGTGAAGGAGGTCTTCGCGAACGGCAGGCTCGCCCCCGGCGGCGAGGACGGCACCGAGGGTGCCCGCGCGGCGGCGGCGCTGGCGGCACGCACGGGGGTGCCGCTGGACCGGATCGCCGTCGCCGCGGCGCTGGCGAACCCGTGGGCGTGGCGGGTGCTCCTCGGCCCGGTCGGGACCGACCAGCTCGCGTCGAACCTCGCGGGCGCGGAGCTCACGCTGCCCGCGGACGCGGCCGAGGAGCTCACCGCGCTGGCCGAACCGGCCGAGCACTACTGGGCCACCCGCTCCGCGCGCCCCTGGAGCTGACCCCGCGTTTCCCGGCGGACATACGCTCGTTTACCTTCCAGCCACCTGGCGGTCGGAGTCGACGTCGTCCACCGATGCCGCCCGGCCGCGTGGTGAGGAGGAGGGGACATGACCGCCCAGGACCATCTCGCCCAGGGCCACGGCGCCCAGGGCCGCGGCGCGCACAGCGCCGACGACGACCCGGCCACGGTCGTCATCCCGCGCTACGCCGAGGACGCCGGGGCCGGTCCGC
>NZ_JAMXSG010000041.1:0-27148 GCF_024124365.1 Pseudonocardia sp. McavD-2-B | reverse complement strand
CACCGGCCACCGCGCCCACCCCGCCGCGACACCGGGGCCGGACCAGCCGACCGTCCCCACCCCCGCGCACCACCCCGCCCGGGACCGCGACGCCTGACCGGCGCCGGTCCTGGCCCTGGGGAGAGGTGTCCGCGCTCACGGATCAGGCCCGCCCGGCCCCGTACGCCGCCCGGTCCCGGGGCCGTCGAGCGCGTCGAGAAGCACCTGGGTGCCGCCCGACGGCGGTCCGACGACGCTCAGGAGCTTCTCGACGCCGGCCGGGCGGCACGGGACACCGCGGGGGACGGCGCCGGTCGGGGCGCCGGACCCGCCGGTTACCGTGTGCGCGGAGCCGTACCCGCTGGTGGGGCGGCCGGTGAGCCGGGAGGCGGACGCACCGTGTGGCGATGGGACCGCTGGGGGACCGTGGAGTACGACGGTCCCGCGCTCGGCCAGGCGCAGGTCGTGCGGCGGCTGTCGGGGTCGATGGCCCGCGGCGCCGCCCTGGTCGGCGCGGCCACCACGGTGGTCTGCGCCGTCGGCGGGATCGTCGCAGCCGGGGTCCCGGGCCTGTCCGCCGCGGCCCTCGGTGGTCTGCTGGCCACCGGCTCGGCCCTGCTCACGCCGGTGTTGATGCTGCGTACGACCCATCTCGAGCCGGGCGCTGTGATGCTGGCCGCATTCGGCGGCCTCGCGATGAAGGCCATCATCCTCCTGCTCGCCCTGTTCACCCTCGGGGGTGCGCCGGGTCTGCACCGCATGTCACTGGCCGTCACCATGCTCGTCGTCTTCATCACGACGACGGCGGCGGAGGCCTGGGCGGGGCAGAAGCTCCAGATCCTGATCGGCACCGATCCGGGGTCCACAGATGCCTGACCTGGGGTTCGACGACCGTTTCGTCCGTTCCCGCGGCCCCCTCGCGGACGTCCGCGGGGGCTGCCGAGGGCGTCGGGCGGATGACCGGGTGGCGACCGCCGGGGGAGTTAACGGTGAATCACCCGACGCGACCCACCGGACCCGATCAAGATCGTTTCGCCGGACGAACGCGCAGGTGAGGTGCGTTCGAGCCCCCGACATCGTGTAGAAGTACGGCTGATAGCATCCGCCACGTAGGCGATGTGGGTGACTTCCGGTGTTTCGACCCGGCCGCCCGGAAACACATCGCGCCACGAGGCACCTTGCAGGCGATCCCCCGTTCCGCGTGGATGCGGAACGGGAGCACCGGAAGGACCCCCATTGGGCACGTTGGTACTGGCGGCCGAGGAGTTCACTCCGCCCGGCGCAGGTCTGTTCGAGTACCCGCCGATCTTCGGCGCCGTCACCAAGCCGATGGTGCTGGCGGTCCTGTCGCTGATCATCGTCGCGGCCGTCTTCACGCTGGGCACGCGCAAGCTGTCCATCGTGCCGAGCCGATTCCAGTTCGGGCTGGAGTCCTTCTACAACATCCCGCGCAACACGATGGCGCGTGACCAGATCGGCTCCGAGGACTTCAAGCGGTACATCCCGCTGATCCTCGGCCTGTTCAGCTTCATCCTGGTCAACAACATCTTCGCGATCATCCCGGTGATCCAGTTCCCGACGCTGTCGCGGATCGGGTTCCCCATCGCGCTGGCGTTGTTCGTCTACGTCTTCTACCACTACGCCGGGTTCAAGAAGCACGGGTTCTTCGGCTACATCAAGCACGCCGCCCTGCCGCCGGGCGTCCCGGTCTTCATCGCGCCGCTGATCATCGTGATCGAGCTGCTGCAGAAGTTCCTGGTGCAGCCGCTCTCGCTGGCACTGCGTGTGTTCGCCGCGATGTTCGCAGGCCACCTCATCCTCGCCCTGACCGCCGTGGGTGCGGCGTTCCTGGTGTCGGCGGGCTCCGCGCTCGTCATCGCGTCCCCGGTGGTGTTCGCCGCCGGGATCGCGTTCACGTTCCTGGAGGCGCTGGTCCAGGTCATCCAGGCCTACGTCTTCGCCCTGCTCGCCGCCGTGTTCATCGGCGCGGCGATCTCCGAGGACCACTGACAGCACCACCGAGACCCCGGTGCCGCCGGCACCGCGCTCGCACCACCTGCTTCATCCGCCGGCCCGTCCGGGCCGATACACCGAACGACCCGCATCCCGCGGACCCGACGGAAGGAAACCCGAAGTGAACGTCACCCAGGTTCTGGCCCAGGAAGCCGCCAACATCAACCCGGGCCTCGCGGCCATCGGGTTCGGCGCCTCGGCCATCGGCGCCGGTATCGGCGTCGGCCTGATCTGGTCGGCCGTCATCAGCGGCACCGCCCGCCAGCCGGAGGCCCGCGGCCAGCTGATGGGTATCGGCTGGACCACCTTCGTCCTCGCCGAGCTGGTCATGCTGATCGGCCTGGTGCTCTTCTTCATCGCGCAGTAAGAGCCGGCAGATCACTCTCATGCCGGTCCCGGTACCGGCGGCCATGTCAGGGAAGGACACACGGTGGAACTGATTCTCGCCGCCGAACAGCCGCTTCCGATTCTCCCGCACCTCGATGAGCTCGTGCTCGGTGTGGTCGCGTTCGCGATCCTGCTGTTCCTGCTCTGGAAGTTCGCGGTCCCGCGCTTCGAGACGCTCTACGAGGAGCGGACCGACGCGATCGAGGGCGGCCTCAAGCGTGCTCAGGAGACCCAGGAGCAGGCGGACCGGCTGAAGAAGGAGTACGAGGAGCAGCTCGCCGGCCTCCGGGCCGAGGCGGCGCGCATCCGCGACGACGCCCGGGCCGAGGGCCAGCAGATCAAGGCCGAGCTCCGCGAGGAGGCCGAGGCCGAGGCCGCGCGCATCAAGGCCCGTGGCGAGGAGCAGGTGGCCGCGTCACGCGACGCCGCCCAGCGTGCTCTGCGCAGCGAGGTCGGGGGTCTGTCGGTCCAGCTGGCCGAGCGCCTGCTGCGCGAGCAGCTGGCCGACGACTCGCGTCGTTCCGCGACGATCGACTCGTTCCTCGGTGAGCTCGACCAGCAGGGCGTGGCCCAGCGGAGCGGGGCGAACTGATGGCGGCTGTCCTGCAGCCCGCCAGCCGTGAGTCCCTCGCGGCGCTGACCGAGCGGCTGGACTCCTGGACCGACTCCGCGTCGGCCCGGGACCTGACCACGACCGCGGACGAGCTGTTCGCGGTGGCCCGGTTCCTGGATTCCGAGCGCTCCGTCCGGCGCCTGCTGGCCGACGCGTCCTCTCCCGAGGACGCCCGCGCGGACCTGGTCCGCCGGCTGTTCGGGTCCCAGCTCTCGCAGCCGACCGTGGACCTCGTCTCCGAGCTGGCGGGCAAGCGCTGGTCCACCCCCCGCGACATCGTCACCGGCGCGGAGGGCCTGGCCCGCCGCACGGCCATCGCGATCGCGGACCGCAACGGCTCCCTCGACGAGGTCGAGGACCAGCTGTTCCGGTTCGGCCGGATCGTGGCCCGCGAGCCGCAGCTGGCGAGCCTGCTCGGCGACGCCGCCCGGCCCGTCGAGGGTCGCGTCCAGCTCCTGGACTCGGTGCTCGGCGAGAAGGTCTACCCGGTGACGGCGACGCTGCTCCGCGAAGCGGTCCGGCTGCCCCGCAGCCGGCACCTCGACGTCGTCGCCGAGGAGCTCGCCGAGCTCGCGGCGGCCCGCCGGGACCGCTCGGTCGCCAAGGTGCGCACACCCGTCGAGCTCTCCTCCGAGCAGGAGACCACGCTCGCCGAGACCCTGGGCCGTATGTACGGCCGCACGATCTCCCTGCAGGTCGAGCTCGACCGGAGCCTCCTCGGAGGCCTGGTCGTGCAGGTCGGCGGCGAGGTCATCGACGGCAGCGTGGCGGGTCGACTCGCCGCAGCTCGCCGATCCCTGCCCAGCTGACCTGCTTCGGACGCGATCGCCGGACCCCGGCGGAACGACCCGAAGACCCCGTTCGAGAGAAGGAACGACGCAGCCATGACAGAGCTGACGATCTCCTCCGAGGAGATCCGGAGTGCGATCTCCAGCTACGTCTCGTCGCTGGAGAGCGGCACGTCCCGCCGTGAGGTCGGGACCGTCGCCGACACCGGTGACGGCATCGCCCACGTCGAGGGTCTGCCCTCGGCCATGACCAACGAGCTGCTCGAGTTCGAGGGCGGCGTCCGCGGCGTCGCGCTGAACCTCGAGCAGAACGAGATCGGTGCGGTCGTCCTGGGCGACTACACCGGCCTCGAGGAGGGCCAGCAGGTCACCCGTACCGGCGAGGTCCTGTCCGTGCCGGTCGGCGAGGGCTACCTGGGCCGGGTCGTCGACCCGCTGGGCAACCCGATCGACGGCCTCGGCGACGTCGAGAGCGACGCCCGCCGCGTGCTCGAGCTCCAGGCGGCCGGCGTGATGGACCGCCAGTCCGTCGGCGAGCCGCTGCAGACCGGGATCAAGGCCATCGACGCCATGACCCCGATCGGCCGCGGCCAGCGCCAGCTGGTGATCGGCGACCGCAAGACCGGGAAGACCGCGGTCTGCGTCGACACGATCATCAACCAGAAGGAGAACTGGGAGTCGGGCGACCCGAAGAAGCAGGTCCGCTGCATCTACGTCGCCATCGGCCAGAAGGGCTCCACGATCGCCGGTGTCCGGCAGTCGCTCGCCGACGCCGGTGCGCTGGAGTACACGACGATCGTCGCGGCCCCCGCGTCCGACCCGGCCGGCTTCAAGTGGCTCGCGCCCTACACCGGCTCGGCCATCGGCCAGCACTGGATGTACCAGGGCAAGCACGTCCTCATCGTGTTCGACGACCTGTCGAAGCAGGCTGAGGCCTACCGCGCGATCTCGCTGCTGCTGCGCCGCCCGCCGGGCCGTGAGGCCTACCCGGGCGACGTCTTCTACCTGCACTCGCGTCTGCTGGAGCGCTGCGCGAAGCTCTCCGACGAGCTCGGTGCGGGGTCGATGACCGGTCTGCCGATCATCGAGACCAAGGCGAACGACGTGTCGGCCTACATCCCGACCAACGTCATCTCGATCACCGACGGCCAGGTCTTCCTCGAGTCCGACCTGTTCAACCAGGGTGTCCGGCCGGCGATCAACGTCGGTATCTCGGTCTCCCGGGTCGGTGGCTCGGCGCAGATCAAGGCCATGAAGACGGTCTCGGGCTCGCTGCGTCTGGACCTGTCGCAGTACCGCGAGCTGGAGGCGTTCGCCGCCTTCGGTTCCGACCTCGACGCCGCCTCGGCTGCCGCTCTGGGCCGTGGCGAGCGCCTGGTCGAGCTGCTGAAGCAGGCGCAGTACGCGCCGGTCTCGGTGCAGGACCAGGTCGTCTCGATCTGGCTGGGCACCTCGGGCAAGCTCGACTCGGTGCCCGTCGCCGACGTGCAGCGCTTCGAGTCGGAGTTCCGCGAGTACTCGCGTCGCCACGCCTCCGGCGCCCTGAACGAGATCACCGACACCGGGAAGCTCTCCGACGACGCCGTCGAGACGCTGACCAAGTCGGTCGACGAGTTCAAGCGCAACGAGTTCACCGCGTCCGACGGTTCCTCGGTCGTCCCCAAGGAGAAGGCCGAGAAGGCCCTCGATGAGGACGATGTCGAGCAGGAGACCGTCACGGTCAAGAAGAACTGAGGCTGATACCCGATGGCGGCACAGATCCGGGTGCTGCGCCGGCGTATCCGGTCGACGCAGTCCATCAAGAAGATCACCCGTTCCCAGGAGCTGATCGCGACCTCACGGATCGCGAAGGCCCGGGCGCGGGTGGACGAGGCACGTCCGTACGCCGAGCTGATGACGAGCACCCTGTCGGAGCTCGCGTCGAACTCGGCGCTGGACCACCCGCTGCTCGTCGAGCGGGAGCAGCCGAAGCGGGCCGCGGTCCTGGTCGTCACCAGTGACCGTGGTCAGTGCGGCGGCTACAACGCCAACGTCCTCAAGGAGGCCGAGCAGCTCCAGGCCCTGCTCCGTGAGCAGGGCAAGGAGCCGGTCCTCTACGTGATCGGCCGCAAGGGCGTCTCGTACTACCGGTTCCGCAACCGGGAGATCGAGGAGTCGTGGACCGGATTCTCCGAGCAGCCCGGCTACGAGCACGCGGCCGAGGCGGCGAAGACCCTGGTCGACGCGTTCATGGCCGGTGAGGACGACCACGACGGCAACACCGACGGTGTGACCGGCGTGGACGAGCTGCACCTCGTCTACACCAGCTTCAAGAACATGATCACCCAGGTGCCGCAGGCCCGGCGGATGGCTCCGCTCGAGGTCGAGTACGCGGCCGACAGCGCCTCCTCGAGGCCGGTCGGTGCCGGGTCGGAGCTGCCCTCGGTCGCCCGCGACGCCGACGCCGACACGGCCGAGAGCCAGCGGGACCACCCGGAGAGCAAGGGGCTCCAGCCGCTCTACGAGTTCGAGCCGGACCCGGACACGCTCTTCGACGCGCTGCTGCCGAAGTACATCGGGGCCCGCCTCTACGCGGCCCTGCTGGAGTCGGCGGCATCGGAGTCGGCGAACCGGCAGCGGGCCATGAAGGCCGCGACGGACAACGCCAACGAATTGATCCGTAGCCTGACCCTGGAGGCCAACCAGGCTCGCCAGGCACAGATCACCCAGGAGATCAGCGAGATCGTCGGTGGGGTCGACGCTCTCGCCAGCGCAGGAAGTGAGAGCTGATGACCACGACCGCCGAAACTTCGGCCGGCCCGATCACCGGGCGCGTCGTCCAGGTGACCGGCCCGGTCGTCGACGTCGAGTTCCCGCGTGACCAGGTCCCGAACCTGCTCAACGCCCTCACGCTGGAGGTGGACCTCTCCGGCGACAAGCGCAAGCTGACGCTGGAGATCGCCACGCACCTGGGTGACAACCTGGTCCGGGCCATCTCCATGCAGCCGACCGACGGCGTCGTGCGCGGCCAGGAGGTCACCGACCTCGGCCGCCCGATCTCCGTGCCGGTGGGCGACCAGGTCAAGGGCCACGTGTTCAACGCCCTCGGCGACTGCCTGGACGACCCGTCCATCCAGTTCACCGGTGACCTGCGGTCGATCCACCAGAAGGCCCCGCGCTTCGACGAGCTCGAGGGCAAGACCGAGATGCTGGAGACCGGCATCAAGGTCCTGGACCTGATGACGCCCTACGTCGTCGGCGGCAAGATCGGTCTGTTCGGTGGTGCCGGCGTCGGCAAGACCGTGCTGATCCAGGAGATGATCCAGCGTGTCGCGCTGAACTTCGGTGGCACCTCGGTGTTCGCCGGCGTCGGTGAGCGCACCCGTGAGGGCAACGACCTCATCACGGAGATGACCGAGTCGGGCGTCATGAAGAACACCGCTCTGGTGTTCGGTCAGATGGACGAGCCGCCGGGCACCCGTATGCGCGTCGCGCTCTCCGCGCTGACCATGGCGGAGTACTTCCGTGACGTGCAGGAGCAGGACGTGCTCCTGTTCATCGACAACATCTTCCGGTTCACCCAGGCCGGCCAGGAGGTCTCGACCCTCCTCGGCCGCATGCCGTCCGCGGTGGGCTACCAGCCCACCCTGGCCGACGAGATGGGCGAGCTGCAGGAGCGGATCACCTCGACCCGCGGTCGTTCGATCACCTCGATGCAGGCGATCTACGTCCCCGCGGACGACTACACCGACCCGGCTCCGGCGACGACGTTCGCGCACCTCGACGCCACCACCGAGCTCTCCCGGCCGATCTCCCAGAAGGGGATCTACCCGGCGGTGGACCCGCTGACCTCGACCTCGCGGATCCTGGACCCGCAGTACGTCGGTGACGAGCACTTCCGCGTCGCCAACGAGGTCAAGCGGATCCTGCAGAAGTACAACGACCTGCAGGACATCATCGCCATCCTCGGTATCGACGAGCTGTCCGAGGAGGACAAGCAGCTTGTCGGCCGGGCGCGTCGCATCGAGCGCTTCCTGTCGCAGAACCTGCTGGTCGCCGAGCAGTTCACCGGCCAGCCGGGCTCGACGGTCCCGCTCAAGGAGACGATCGAGGCGTTCGACAAGATCGCCAAGGGCGAGTTCGACGACGTCCCCGAGCAGGCGTTCTTCCTCTGCGGCGGTCTCGACGACCTGGAGAAGAACCGCAAGAAGCTCGAGGGCTGATCACCGATGCCTGCTGAGATGACCGTGGAGCTGGTCTCCGTGGAGCGCCGGCTGTGGTCGGGCGACGCACGCTTCGTGCTCGCCCGGACCACGGTCGGCGAGGTCGGCATCCTGCCCGGCCACCAGCCGATGCTGGCCCAGATGGAAGAGGCCGGGGTCGTCCGCATCGACTCCACCGACGGCTCGAAGCGCACCATCGCGGTGCACGGCGGGTTTCTGTCGGTGTCGGCGGAGCGGGTGTCCATCCTGGCCGAGTTCGCCGAGCAGGCGGACGAGATCGATGTCGATCGGGCCCGGCGGGCGCGCGACGGCGCCGACTCGTCCACCGACGAGGGCAGAGCGGCGATCGCCCGGGCCGAGGCCCGCCTTCGGGCGGCCGAGGCGAACTAGCACGGGGACCGGGCAGGCAGTGGAGCTCATCGCGGCGTTCGTCGGAGTTCTGCTGCTGTGCCTGGTCGTCCCCTTGGTCTGGCTCGCCGTACGGCGGGTACGACTCATGCGCAACGGCGGTGTGGACCTGTGTCTGCGCCGCCGTTTCGCTGTCACGGACTGGCACTTCGGCGTCGGGCGCTACGAGGGCGAGCGGTTCGCCTGGTACCGCCTGACCAGCTTCCGGATCGGTGCGACCGTCGTGATGGACCGGGCCGACCTGGAGATCGTGGACCGGCGGCCGCCGCACCGGTCGGAGGAGTTCGCGATCCCGATGGCGGTCGAGGTGTTGCGCTGCCGCGGCCGCGACGCCGCGGGCCGGGGCATCGACGTCGAGCTGGCGATGTCGGCGGGCGTCCGCACCGGCTTCATGGCCTGGCTGGAGTCCACCCCGCCGGGGCAGGGGCACGGCTACCGCGAGGCGTCCTGACCTCGCCGGATCGGTAGCTCTACGGACCTGTCGTCCGTTCTGTCCGTTCTATGCCGCCGCCGTGGATCTGGTCTTCTTGGCGTTCGCGGGCATTCTCGGCCGGCTGGCGTGGACGTCGTTCCGCGAGGCCCGCGAGGGGCACGCCCGCTGGACGCGCGGCCTGGCCGCGACCCCGGTGACGGTCGCGGAGCTCGTCGCCATGGCCGGGTCCGTCCGCGACGAGCTCGACGCCCCGGCGTTCCGTCAGGTGGTGTCGCTGTCCGGCACCGTCGAGCCGCTCGACGACGAGGCGCGCCCGGCCCCGCTGACCGGGGTCGACTCGGTCTGGTTCCGGTTCGTCGAGGAGGCGCTCTCCCGCGGCCGGGACGACCGGGAAGAACGGCAGGTCGTCGCCGAGCAGCGGCGGGAGCGGCCGTTCCGGCTGACCGACGGCACCGCGGAGGTCGTGGTCGACCCCCGTGACGCGCACACCGAGATCCCGGTCGCCGAGCGCCGCCGGGTCACCGACGACGGGGAAGGCCGCGAGTTCGGCCTGTTCCGCCTCGTCGACCCGACGGTGGCCCGTGAGCGCACCGAGTGGCGGATCGAGCCGGGCGCCCGGCTCACCGTGGTGGGGGAGGCCCGGCTGTCCGGGGACCGGGTACGGCTGTCCGCCGCGGCCGACCACCCGCTCACGCTCACCGTCGCCGAGCGCGACGACCACCCGGAGCGCAGCCGGAGCCGCAGCGGCACCGCGATGCGGCGTGCCGTGGCCTTCGGCTGCGGCGCCGTCGTCGCGCTGCTGGTGGCGGTGCTGACCTGAGCGGGCCGTCCGGAGCGGGTCCGGTCAGGTGTCCGTGGTCGGTGCTCCGTGCGGGCCGCCCGGCTGCCACAGGACGTCGCCGTCGGGGTTCGCGACCCGGCCGAGGATGAACAGCAGGTCCGAGAGCCGGTTGAGGTACTGCGCGGTCAGCGGGTTGGTGTGCTCCCGGTCGACCTCCAGCAGGCCCCACACCGACCGCTCGGCACGCCGGGCGACGGTCCGGGCGACGTGCAGGTACGCCGCGCCCGGGGTGCCGCCGGGGAGGATGAAGGAGTTGAGCTTGGGCAGCTCGGGGTTGAACTCGTCGCACCAGCCCTCGAGCCGGGTCACATAGCCCTCGGTGACCCGCAGCGGCGGGTACTCGGGGTTCTCGACGATCGGGGTGCACAGGTCGGCACCGACGTCGAACAGGTCGTTCTGGATCTGCCGCAGCGGGTCGACGACCCGTTCCGGGAGTCCCCCGACGGTCACGGCGACCCCGATCGCGGCGTTCGCCTCGTCGGTGTCGGCGTAGGCCGCCAGCCGGGCATCGGTCTTCCGGACCCGGCTGAAGTCGCCCAGGGCCGTCGTACCGTCGTCGCCGGTCTTCGTGTAGATCCGCGTGAGATGCACCGCCACCCCGACAGGCTAGGGGCGCCGGTGCCTCGGCGACCAGATGCGGGGGTGCGCCGGACGGTCCGAAGGGTCAGGGCCGTCCGGGGCGGGCATCCGGCGTGGTGACGGTCCCGTTACCGTTCCGGTCGTGGTGGAGCATTTCGCGGTCAACGGCGGGGCCCGGCTGAGCGGGTCCGTCGACGTCGTCGGGGCGAAGAACAGCGTGCTCAAGCTCATGGCGGCGGCGCTGCTGGCCGAGGGACGGACGACGCTCGAGAACTGCCCGGAGATCCTGGACGTGCCGCTGATGGCCGACGTCCTGCGAAGCCTGGGCTGCACGGTCGCGATCGAGGGGTCGACCGTGCACATCGACGTGCCCGCCGACCCCGGGGCGGAGGCCGACTACCGTTCGGTCTCCAAGCTGCGCGCGTCGGTGTGCGTGCTCGGGCCGCTGGTCGCGCGCTGCCGGCGGGCGGTCGTCCCGCTCCCCGGGGGCGACGCGATCGGTTCGCGGCCGCTGGACATGCACCAGAACGGGCTGCGCAAGCTCGGCGCGACCACCGACATCGTGCACGGCAGCGTCACCGCGACGGCGGGCGACCTGCACGGCGCGCAGATCTGGCTGGACTTCCCGAGCGTCGGCGCGACCGAGAACATCCTGATGGCCGCGGTGCTCGCCGAGGGCACGACGGTGATCGACAACGCGGCCCGCGAGCCGGAGATCGTCGACCTCTGCGTGATGCTGCAACAGATGGGCGCGAAGCTCGAGGGCGTCGGGAGCTCCACGCTGACCGTGCACGGCGTCGCGGGGCTGCAGCCGACCACGCACCGCGTCATCGGGGATCGGATCGTCGGTGCGACCTGGGCGTTCGCGGCCGCCATGACCCGGGGCGAGGTCACCGTGCGCGGCGTCGACCCGCACCACATCGACCTGGTCCTCGACAAGCTCCGCAGCGCGGGCGCCGAGATCGCCACCGCCGAGCAGGAGTTCTCGGTCGCGATGCCCGGCCGCCCGGAGGCGGTCGACTTCGTGACGCTGCCCTACCCGGGCTTCGCGACGGACCTGCAGCCGATGGCGATCGCGCTGTCCGCCGTCGCCGAGGGCACGTCGATGATCACCGAGAACGTGTTCGAGGCGCGCTTCCGCTTCGTCGACGAGATGGTGCGCCTGGGTGCGGACGCCCGCACCGATGGGCACCACGCCGTCGTACGGGGGCGGCCGGAGCTGTCCAGCGCGCCGGTGTGGGCCAGCGACATCCGGGCCGGCGCCGGGCTGGTGCTGGCCGGGCTGTGCGCACGGGGCACGACCGAGGTCTGGGACGTCGCGCACATCGACCGCGGCTACCCGCGGTTCGTGGAGAACCTGTCCGCGCTCGGCGCCGACATCCGGCGGGTCGCGGGCGAGCCGGAGCGGTAGACGCTCGGCCCCGCAGGGGCGCCGACGGCGGCTCGCCGTGGCGGCGCCGGTACCCGGCGGCGAACCGGCCGGGGTGGGCGACACCCCTCGGCGCGACACGGCCCGGGTGCGGCCTCGCCGTTGCTCCGAACGGCCCACCAGCCCGGCGGACCGGTCCGCGCCGTGCCACCCTTCGCGTCGACTCGACGAGGAGGCCCGTCATGGTGAGCACCCCCGACGCCGCGGACGTCTCGCAGGCCGGCCGCAGAGCGGGCCGCGGGGCGCGGGGCGCCGCGCACTCGACACCGGTGCGCGTCGCCGCCCGGGTCGGCATCGCCGCGAACGGGGTGCTGCACCTGCTGATCGGCTGGCTCGCCGTCCAGATCGCGCTCGGCTCGGGCGGGCAGGCCGACCAGAGCGGCGCCCTCGGGGCGATCGCCGCCGAGCCGGCGGGCCGGGTGTTCCTGTGGGTGCTGGTGGTCGGGTTCGCCGCGGTCGTCCTGTGGCGGACGGTCTCGGCGGTGTGGGGCTTCCACTACGTCGGCGACAGCACGAAGCGGACGGTGAAGCGGGTCGTCGCCGGCGGGCAGGCGGTCGTCTACGCCGTGCTGGCCGTCACCGCGGCGACCACCGCGGTCAGCGGGCGCGCCTCGAGCGGCGGTGGT
The DNA here is from genome assembly GCF_024124365.1 of Pseudonocardia sp. McavD-2-B. NCBI lineage: Bacteria > Bacillati > Actinomycetota > Actinomycetes > Pseudonocardiales > Pseudonocardiaceae > Pseudonocardia > Pseudonocardia sp. McavD-2-B. The sequence goes on along the minus strand of NZ_JAMXSG010000041.1, from coordinate 14,850 downwards.
GGGCGGGCGACCGCCGGACTGCTCGGCCTGCCGGGCGGGCAGGTCCTCACCGCGCTCGTCGGGCTGGGTGTGCTGGTCGGCGGCGGCGTGATGGCCTGGAACGGCTACCGGAAGAAGTTCACCGAGGACCAGGACCTCGGCGGCGCCGACAGCCGGCTGCGGCGGATCAACGCCCGTACCGGGCAGGCCGGGTACATCGCCAAGGGGATCGCGATCGGTGTGCTGGGCATCCTGCTGGGCGTCGCCGCGCTGACCTTCGACCCGCAGCGCGCGAACGGGCTGGACTCGGCGCTCAAGACGCTGCGCGAGCAGCCCTACGGGGTGTTCCTGCTGGTCGCGGTGGGCGTCGGGATCGCCTGCTACGGGGTGTTCTGCTTCCTCGACGCCCGCTACCACCGGGTGGACTGAGCGCTCAGTCCAGGGAGCGGCGGCTCAGCACCACGCGGGCGTCCTTCACGTCGCGGGGGAAGACGAGCAGCGCCCAGCCGCCGCCGTCGGCGCGCGAGGTCGTCGCGCGGATGCCCTCGGAGCGCAGCCGGTCGCGCAGCACGCGGGCGGCCTCCTGGCCCGGTACCCGGGAGACCTCGGTGAGCAGCCCGGTGGCCACCGGGTCGTCCGGGTCGTCGGTGGGCAGCGCGTGGTGTTTCTGGTGGCCGTAGGTCCAGCGCAGCAGCAGCCCGAGCACCAGCAGCACCACCGCCAGGCCGATGACGGCGCCGAGCCGCGGGACCAGGTCGAGCTCCATCCGCCGATGGTCGCACCCGGACGGGCGACGCGCCCTGTCCGAGGGGTCGGGTGGTGAACCGATCCAGCGCTCGGTTTCCCGCGCGCGTCGCGTACTTTGCCGAACACGCCGACTGTGACGAGGGACGACTCCGTGCCCGTCGCCGGCTACTGACGAGTAGTCTCTGTCCGCATCACAGGCAGTGCCGACTGTGCTCCCGCGACGACACGGAGGTTCCGGTGCCGTACCCCACCGATCGTGAGCGCGACCGTCCGTGGGTGATCCGCACCTACGCCGGTCACTCCTCGGCGGAGAAGACCAACGAGCTCTACCGCCGCAACCTGGCCAAGGGGCAGACGGGTCTGTCCGTGGCCTTCGACCTCCCGACCCAGACCGGCTACGACCCGGACGACGAGCTCGCCAAGGGCGAGGTCGGCAAGGTCGGCGTGCCGGTCAGCCACATCGGTGACATGCGCACGCTCTTCGAGGGGATCCCGGTCGCCGAGGCCAACACCTCGATGACGATCAACGCCCCGGCGATGTGGCTGCTCGCGCTGTACGTGGCCGTCGCCGAGGAGCAGGCGGAGCAGTCCGGCCTGGACTACGCCGAGGTCCGCGCGAAGCTGGCCGGGACGACCCAGAACGACATCGTCAAGGAGTACCTGTCGCGGGGCACCTACGTGTTCCCGCCCGGGCCCAGCCTGCGGCTGATCACCGACATGGTCGCCTGGTCGGTCGGCGAGATCCCCAAGTGGAACCCCATCAACATCTGCAGCTACCACCTGCAGGAGGCCGGGGCCACACCGACGCAGGAGCTGGCCTACGCGCTGTCCACGGCGATCGCCGTCCTCGACTCGGTGCGCGACTCCGGGCAGGTGCCGCCGGAGAAGTTCGGCGACGTGGTCGGGCGCATCTCGTTCTTCGTCAACGCGGGCATCCGGTTCGTCGAGGAGATGTGCAAGCTCCGGGCGCTGGGCAGGCTCTGGGACGAGATCACCCTCGAGCGCTACGGCGTGCAGAACCCCAAGCAGCGGCGCCTGCGCTACGGGGTGCAGGTCAACTCGCTCGGCCTGACCGAGGCACAGCCGGAGAACAACGTCCAGCGCATCGTGCTGGAGATGCTCGCCGTGACCCTGTCCAAGGACGCCCGGGCCCGTGCGGTCCAGCTGCCCGCCTGGAACGAGGCGCTGGGCCTGCCGCGGCCCTGGGACCAGCAGTGGGCGCTGCGGATGCAGCAGGTGCTGGCCTACGAGACCGACCTGCTGGAGTACGAGGACATCTTCGACGGGTCCCGCGTCGTCGAGGCGAAGGTGTCCGAGCTCGTCGAGGGAGCCCGCGCCGAGATCGACCGGGTGCAGGAGATGGGCGGGGCGGTCGCGGCCGTCGAGTCCGGCTACATGAAGGGCGAGCTGGTCAACTCCCTGGCCGCCCGCCGTCGCCGGCTGGAGTCCGGCGACGAGGTCGTGGTCGGGGTCAACAAGTTCGACACGACCGAGCCGAGCCCGCTGCAGGCCGAGGGCGCCGAGGCGATCTTCACCGTCGACCCGGCGACCGAGCGGTCCGCCGTCGAGGCGATCCGCGAGTGGCGCGCCGCGCGGGACCAGGACGCCGTCGACGAGGCGCTGCGGGCGCTGCGCGACGCGGCCAAGACCGAGCAGAACCTCATGCAGGTCTCGATCGACTGCGCCAAGGCGGGCGTGACCACCGGCGAGTGGTCGGGAGCGCTGCGCGAGGTGTTCGGCGAGTTCCGGGCCCCGACCGGGGTGGCCGGCGCCAGCATGTCCGGCGAGGGCGCCACCGAGATCTCCGAGGTCCGCGAGCGGGTCCGCGCCACCGGTGACGAGCTGGGCCAGCGGTTGCGCATGCTGGTCGGCAAGCCGGGCCTGGACGGCCACTCCAACGGCGCCGAGCAGGTCGCCGTCCGCGCCCGCGACGTCGGGTTCGAGGTCGTCTACCAGGGGATCCGGCTCACTCCGTCGCAGATCGTGGCGGCCGCGGTGCAGGAGGGTGTGCACGCCGTCGGGCTGTCGGTGCTGTCCGGGTCGCACCTGGAAGTCGTGCCCGCGGTCGTGCAGGGCCTGCGCGACGCCGGTGCCGGGGAGGTCCCGGTCGTCGTGGGCGGGATCATCCCGCCGGAGGACGAGAAGCGGCTGCGCGAGGGCGGGGTCGCGGCGGTCTTCACACCGAAGAACTTCCGGCTGACCGGGATGATGGACGAGATCGTCACCCTGATCCGGCGGTCCCAGGGGCTGGACTGAGTCAGCCCAGCCGCGTGCGCGCGGTACCGGCGAGGCGGGCGGCCAGGTCGCACAGCTCGCCGGTACCGAGGCCGCCCTCGGCGGTCGTGACCCGCAGCACCTCCGACATGGGCCGCCCGTTGCTGCCGACGAAGTCCCGGACGGGCATCTCGGCGTTGCAGGCGGTGTCGCCGTCGGCGCGTGTCCAGGTGCCGGTGCCGGGACCCGGCCGGCGTCGGTGCCCCGCGGGTCGTCGTAGCGGTCGAAGGACAGGGTGATCTGCAGGGCGTCGTCGGCGTCGCCCGCGTCCCAGCCGCACCGCCGGCCCGCGACGTCGCGGAAGAACTCCGAGCGGATCGGCCCGGGCAGCACGGTCAGGTCCTCCGGACGCAGCAGGGTGCACCCGTCCGCAGCCCACAGCGCGCTCGGCGTGGGCGGTGTGCGGCGGGGTACACCGTGGGCCAGGGTGGCCGCCGCCGACGACGCGGCCGCTTCGGCGGGGGCGCGCGGTCCGGGGCCACCTGCGCCCCGATCCGGGCGGCGACGCCGGACGGCAGCGGTCCGGATCGGAGGAGCAACGCCTTGAGGCTCTCCGCGGGCACGTTCTCCATGATCAGCAGCGGGCCGCCGTCGAGTTCCAGGACGTCGAAGACGGTGACGATCCGGCCGTGGTGCAGCTGCGCGGCGACCGCGGCCTCCCGGCGCAGCCGCCGGGTCGCCGCCGGACCGGACCCGTCGGACCCGCTCGGGTCGCGGTCGTCGGGGAGCAGGACCTGCTCGAGCGCGACGTCGCGCGGCAGCACGGTGTCCCGGGCCCGGTGCACGACTCCCGTCCCGCCGGCGCCGAGCCGCTCGCCGACGGTGTAGCGCCCGGCGACGACGGTGCCCGGGACCAGGACCGTGCTCACGGTGTCTCCCGGTCCAGTGCGTCGAGGTCGGCCGCGGTGATCGTGCGGCTGCGGACGAGCTCGGCGACGAGGTTCTCGTTCAGCGCGTCGCCGACCGGCGGCTCCACCTCCTCGGCGAGCAGCCCGGCGACACCCGCGGCGGAGAGCCGCTCGCGGACCGCACGCACGGTGTGCTCGGCCCGTCGGTGGGTCCAGCCCGCCTCCGGGTCCAGCGCCTGCATGCCCTCCCCGACCTGCCGCCAGCGCTGGGGCGTGGGGCGGGAGTCGCCCTGCAGATGGCGCCGGGCCGGCAGCACGACGACCCGGCGCTCGTCGGGTTCCAGCGGCCAGACCGGGGGCTCATAGGTGTGCGCGTCGGGTGGGAGGGCGCCGGTGCCACCCGGTTCCGGGCCGCTCACCCGAACCTCCAGGGCGTGCCCGCGCCCGGGGGAGCCGAGCACGGTCAGCAGCGTGTGGCCGGCCGCCGGCGGCACGGGTGGATCGCCCGGGCGCAGCTCCGTGCCCGCGGGCAGCCGGATCGCGGTCGGCCGCCGTTGTGCACCCACCACCGGCCGTCGTCGAAGCGCAGGAGGTCGTGCTCACGGCTGATCCGCAGGTCGCCGAGCGCCCGGTGCACCAGCGGCCGCTTGCGGCCGAAGACGACCTCACGGCCTTGGCACGGACCGAACGTCGCGCTGCTCTCGAGGGTCCGTGCGTACAACGTCTGCTCGCCGCAGATCCGGTCCACGCCCGGTCCTCCCGGTGGATCAGCTCTCGTCCTTCTCACTGCCCCGGCGGCTCAGCAGCTTGAAGCCGGGAATCCCGATGATCGCCTGCCGGACCTCCTTGAGCACGTCCAGGAGCTCGTGCACGTCCGGTCCGACACGGTCGAGCGTCGTGAGGATCGGCATGATGTCCTCCTCCATGTGCTCGGTGAACTTCGGCAGCTGGTCCACCAGCCGGATCGCGGCGCGCACCTCCTCCTCGGAGAGCTCGTCGACGAAGCGCTGGGCCAGCGGAGCCGCCCGGCGGGCCAGCGGGCCGTAGAGGTCCAGCAGCTCACCGGCCTGCTCGCTGGCGCCCGCGGCCTGCCCGACGACCTCGCCCGCCCGGTCGGACACCGCCTTCGCCGCGGTGACGACACCGGTCGCGTCGGTGGTGACGGTCTCGACCTGCCCGATGAGGCCGCCGGCGCGCTCGCTGATCTCGCCGACGGTCCGGATGAGTCCGCCCGCCTCGCCGGTGACCGTGTCCACCCGCGCGAGCAGCCCGCTCGCGTTCCCGGTGACCACCGATACCTGCTCGACGATGCCCTCGGCGTTCTGCGAGACCGTGGTGACCCGCCGGACCAGGTCGCCCGCCTCCTCGGACACCGTGGTGACGCGCCGGACCAGGTCGCCCGCCTCGTCGGAGACGGTGGTGACCCGGCGGACCAGGCCGTCGGCCTGCTCGGACACGGTGGTGACCTTGCGGATCAGGGTGTCGGCCTCGTCGGCGACGCCGGTGACCCGCGCGACCAGCTCCTCGGCGTTCCCAGCGACGCCGGTGACCCGCCCGACCAGCTCCTCGGCGTTCCCGGCGACGCCGGTGACCCGCCCGACCAGCTCCTCCGCGTTCCCGGCGACGCCGGTGACCCGGGCGACGAGCGCCTCGGCCTGGTCCGCGACCGGCCGGACCCGGGCCACGAGTTCGGTCGCCTCCCCGGCGACGGTGTCGACGGTCCCGATCAGCCCCTCGGCCCGGTCGACGACGCCGTCCACCCGGTCGAGCAGCTGCTCGGCGCGGGTCGCGATCGTGCCGATCCGGCCGACCAGCGAGCCGACCTCCTCCAGCAGCTCCCCGGCCCGGGCGGGCAGCCCGGCGACGGTCCCGGCGAGGTCGCCGGTCGCCTCGACCACGGAGGCCGCGCCGGAGAGCAGGTCGGACGGGCCGGGAACGTCGATACCCGCGATGCGCAGCGCCATGGCCCGGATCATTCCAGTCCGGCGGCGGCGCGGCTCAGGAGTCGGGGGTGCGGGCGCAGAGCTCGTCGACGGTGAGATCGCGTGGCGGCAGGTTCGCCGCGGTGAACCCGAACGGCGCGGCGAGCTCCAGCCAGCGCCCGGAGTCCTGCAGCGCGGTGAGCCCGCGGTCGAACTCGTCGCGGAAGGCACCGTCGGCGGGGCGGAACGCGAACGCCCCTGCCCCGACGACCGGTCGTCCCGCCACCTCGGGGGCGAACGCGGCGGTCACCTCCAGACCGATGCCCGCGTTGCGGCGGACCTCGTCGAGCAGCGAGATGCGGGTGAGCGCCCCCACCTGCGCACCGCCGTTCGCGACCTCGCGCACCAGCGCGCCCTGCGAGTCGACGGTGACGATGTGCTCGGCCCGGATGCCGGCCGCGAGCGCGTACTCCTGCTCGGCGCTGCCGTCGAGCACCGCCAGCGTCGCCCCGGACCGGCGGACTCCGGCCAGTGTCGCGACGCCCAGCGGGTTCCCGGCCGGGACCACCAGGCCGGTACCCGCCACGTAGTCGGGGCGGGAGAACGCGACCTGCTGGCAGCGCAGCGCGGTGATCGTCAGTCCGACCGCGATGACGTCGAAGCGGCCGTCGAGCAGGCCGGGGACGAGCTGGTCGAACTTCGTCTGGACCGCGGCCAGGCCGCTGCCGCCGAGGTCGGTGACCACCGCGCGGGCCACCTCCGGGCTCTCCCCGGTGGCCCGGCCGGAGCCGTCGGTGTAGCCGAACGGGCGCTCCCCGGACAGCCCGACGACGACGTCGCCGCCGGCTCGGAGCCGGGACAGCGGGTCCGACGGCCCTCCGCAGCCGCCCAGCAGCGGCCCGGCCAGCGCTGTCCCGCCGAGGGCGGCGGCCGCCCCCAGCAGGCGCCGCCGGCTCAGCCGGGTGGTGGTGCGGATCTGCATGGTCCCGCGAGCCTAGGTGTCGATCAGTCGGTCCACTCGGGGGCCCGCTTCTCCAGGAACGACGCCATGCCCTCGCGGGCGCCCCCGGACTGCGACATCGACGCCATGACCTCGGCCGCGACACTGTAGGCGTCGGCCTCGGGACGGTCGAGCTGGGCGTAGAGGGTCTGCTTGCCGACGGCCTTGGAGAGCCGGCTCCCGCGGGTCGCGCGGGCGAGCAGCTCGTCCACGCGGGCGTCGAGGTCGTGGTCGGGGACGGCGTAGTTGATCAGGCCCCAGTCGGCGGCGGTCGCCGCGTCGATCGGGTCCCCGGTCAGGGCCAGTTCCATCAGCCGCTTGCGGCCGATGTTCCGCGCGACCGGGACGGCCGGGGTGTGGCAGAACCAGCCGCCCTTGCCGCCGGGCAGCGCGAACGTCGCGGACTCCGCGGCGACGGCGAGGTCGCAGGACGCGACGAGCTGGCAGCCCGCGGCCCAGGCCGTCGCGTGGACCCGGGCGATCACGACCTGCGGCACCTCCTGCACGGTGCGCATGACCGTCGTGCACAGCCGCAGCAGGGAGCGGACCCCCGCGAGGTCGCGGGCGGCGACGTCGCCGAAGTCGTGGCCCGAGGAGAAGGCCTTGCCCTCCCCGGCGAGCACGATCCCGGTCGCGTCGCTGCGTCCGGCGCTCTCGAAGGCGTCCAGCAGCTCGCGCAGGTGGTCCTCGGTGAGGGAGTTGCGGCGCTGCGGGCGGTTCATCGTGATCCGGACCGTGTCGCCGTCCTGTTTCACCAGGAGGTGCTCGTAGTCGGTCATGGACCGACGGTAGCCCGGAATCCGCTCGTCGCCGAGGGGCGGACGCGCTACGGTGACCTGGTGACCGGATTCGTTGATCCGGTCACGCCGAGGAACGGGGGAGCGGTGGCGGTACCGGACGTGGTCGCGGCGGAGGACACCACGCGGATGGAGCGGGTGCTCGACGCGGCGGCCGAGCTGCTCGTGCGCCGCGGCTACCGGGGGGTGACCGTCGAGGACGTCGCGCACCGGGCGGGGGTCGGCAAGGGCACCGTCTACCTGCACGTCCGCACCAAGGAGGCGCTGTTCCTCACCGTGCTGCTGCGTTCGCAGCGGCGGCTGTTCGCCGACCTGGCCGACCGGATGCTCGTCGAGCCCGTCGTGGCGCTGCCCTGGGGCATGTCGCGCGAGCTGTACGAGCGGCTGCGCGCCGACGAGGTGGCGCGTGCGCTGTACCTGGGCGACGGTGAGGTCCTCGGCCGGCTCGCGCACGAGGCCGCCGGGACCCTCGGGGAGCTGGGCCGCCGCCGGGACACCGTGGTGCGCGAGCACTTCCGGGTGCTGCGGTCGGCCGGCCTCGTCGACGACGCGCTGTCCCCGGACGAGCAGATCCACGCCTGGGGTGCGCTGACCTGGGGCTACCTGTTCACCGAGAGCGCGGCGAGCCCGTTCGCCCCCACCGATCCGCGGCGCACCGCGGAGCTGATCGAACACGGTGTGGCCCGCCTGCTGACCGGGCCCGCCCCGGTCGCCCGTGCCTCGGAGGTCGCCGCGGCCGTCGCCGGTCTGTACCGGCCGCTCGTCGAGCACATCGACGCGGAGTGGAGACGTCGCGTCCGCTGACCCGGGCGCGCGAGGAGAGGAGTCCCGAGATGGCCGCACCGAGTGCCGTGGACCTGATGGACCCGGCCGTCACCGCCGACCCGTACACCGCCTACGGGCGGATGCGCGAGCAGGCGCCCACCACCACCGTGACGATGCTGGGCAGCCCGCCCGCCGTGCTCGTCACCCGCTACGACGACGTCCGCACGGTCCTGACCGACCCGCGGTTCGTGACCGATCCGGCGCTCGCCGGTGGGCCGGACACCCGCGAGAAGATCATGGCGACGATGGGGGTGCCCGACGACGTCGCGGGCTACCTGGTGCGCAACATCCTCACCACCGACGGCGACGAGCACACCCGGCTGCGCAAGCTCGTGTCGCGCGCGTTCACGGTGAAGCGGGTGGCGGCGCTGCGCCCGCGGGTGGAGGAGATCACCGCCGCCCTGCTCGACGAGGTCGCCGCCGCCGGGGCCGGTGGCGCGCCGGTGGACCTGGTGGAGGCGCTGGCCTACCCGCTGCCGATCACCGTGATCTGCGAGCTCGTCGGGGTGCCCGAGCCCGAGCGCCCGCAGTGGCACGAATGGGGAGCGGTGCTGACCACGATGGACCGCGAGCGGACCGGGCCCGCGCTGCGGGCGGCGATCGCCCACGTGCACGCCCTCGTCGACGCCCGCCGGGCCGAGCCCGCCGACGACCTGGTCAGCGCCCTGATCGCCGCCCAGGACGACGACGGCGACCGCCTCTCGGACCGCGAGATGGTCACGATGATCTTCGCGATCGTCATGGCCGGGCACGAGACGACGGCGCACCTGGTCACCAACGGCGTGCTGGCGCTGCTGGGCGCCCCGGACCAGCTCGCCGCGCTGCGGGCCGACCCGGCGGGCTGGCCGGGCGCGGTACACGAGCTGATGCGCGCCCGCGGCCCGGTGCAGTTCACCCAGTTCCGGTACCCGACCGTCGACGTCGAGCTGGGCGGCACCGTCGTGCCCGCCGGGACCCCGGTCATCGCCGGGCTGCTGCCGGCCAACCACGACCCGCGCGCCTACGACCGGCCCGACGAGCTCGACGTCGCCCGGGAGACCGGGCGGGGCGAGGGACACCTCGGGTTCGGACAGGGCGCGCACTACTGCCTGGGCGCGGCGCTGGCCCGACAGGAGGGCGAGGTGGCCTTCCGGACGCTGTTCGAACGCTTCCCCGGCCTGCGGCTCGCCGTGCCGGCCGCGGAGGTCGCCTGGCTGCCCCGTCCCGGGTTCAGCCGGGTGGCGGCGCTGCCGGTGCTCACCGGGTGATCAGGTGCCCGCGTCGTACAGGGTGAGCAGTGTCCAGGCGGCGAGGGACTGGGCGTCGGTGAGCTCGCCGCGGCCCACCATCGCCGCCAGCTCGGCCGGGGTGAACCAGGCGGCGCGCATGTCCTGCTCGGAGTGCTCGCGGCGCGGCGGGCCCGCGGTCAGCCCGGTCGCGAGGTAGACGTGACCGCGCTGGCTGGACATGCCCGGCGCGCAGTCCAGCGTGCCGAGCAGGGTCATCCGCGCCGCGGTCAGCCCGGTCTCCTCGACGAGCTCGCGCACCGCCAGCTCGGCCGGGTCCACGTCGGCCCGGTCGGGCGCGGTGCCCGCCGGGAACTCCCAGCGGCGGCCGCCCACCGGGTAGCGGTACTGCTCGACCAGGTGCAGACGGCCGTCGTCGTCGCGGGGGATCACCAGTGCGTAGGTGGGCTTGTCGACGACGCCGTAGATCCCCCCGGTGCCGTCGGCACGCCGGATGCCGTCCTCCCGGACGGTCATCCAGTCGTTGGCGTACACCCGGCGGCTCGAGGTCTGCTCGATCACCCGCCCAGGATGATCCCTCCACCCGGCCTTACAGTGAGCCGGGTGCGTCTCGTCATCGCCCGCTGCCAGGTGGACTACGTCGGACGGCTGACCGCCCACCTGCCCATGGCCCCCCGGTTGCTGCTGGTCAAGCGGGACGGCTCGGTGAGCATCCACGCCGACGACCGCGCCTACAAGCCGCTCAACTGGATGTCGCCACCGTGCTGGCTCACCGAGGAGCCCGGCGTGTGGACGGTGAAGAACAAGGCCGACGAGTCGCTGGTCATCACCATCGACGAGGTGCTGCACGACTCCAGCCACGAACTCGGCGTCGACCCCGGCCTGGTCAAGGACGGCGTCGAGGCGCACCTGCAGGAGCTGCTCGCCGCGCACCCGGAGACCTTCGGGGAGGGCCACACGCTGGTCCGCCGCGAGTACATGACCGCCGTCGGCCCGGTCGACCTGCTGCTGCGCGACGGGAACGGCGCGCACGTCGCGGTCGAGGTGAAGCGCCGCGGCGAGATCGACGGCGTCGAGCAGCTCACCCGGTACCTGGAGCTGATGAACCGCGACCCGCTGCTCGCGCCGGTGCACGGGGTGTTCGCGGCCCAGCAGATCAAGCCGCAGGCCCGCACGCTGGCCGTCGACCGCGGTATCCGCTGCGTGACCGTCGACTACGACGCACTGCGCGGGATGGCGCGCGACGACCTGCTCCTGTTCTGAGGCGGCCCCGCCGGGCCAGCGCGGGCCCGGCCGGGCCCTGCCACGGCGTCTAGCCTGACCACGTGAGTGCCACCGCCGCTGACTCCGCCCCCACGACCGCCGCCGTGCCCGCCTCGGGGGACTTCGCGTCCCTCTCCCCGCGCACCGGGGAGGAGCTCGCCCGCTACCCCGTCCACGACGGTGAGCACGTGCGTGCCGCCGTCCGTGACGCCGGCGAGGCCGGGGTGTGGTGGGACGTGCTCGGGTTCGCCGAACGCCGTCGCCGGCTCGCGGCCTGGAAGAAGGTGCTGGTCGCGCAGCTCGACCGGGTCGCCGGTGTCGTCGCCGCCGAGACCGGCAAGCCGCTCGACGACGCCCGCCTCGAGGTCGTGCTCGCCATCGACCACCTGGACTGGGCCTCGGCCAACGCCGCGAAGGTGCTCGGGAAGCGTTCGGTGTCCCCGGGCCTGCTGATGGCGAACCAGGCGGCGTCGGTGGCGTACCGGCCGCTGGGCGTCGTCGGCGTCATCGGGCCGTGGAACTACCCGATCTTCACACCGATGGGCTCGATCGCCTACGCGCTGGCCGCCGGCAACACCGTGGTGTTCAAGCCCTCGGAGCTGACCCCGGGCGTCGGGCACGAGATCGCCCGCACGCTCGCCGAGGCCGTTCCCGAGGTGGGTCGGTACCCGCTGCTGACCGTCGTCACCGGGTTCGGGCCGACCGGCGCCGAGCTGTGCCGCGCCCCCGGCGTCGGCAAGATCGCGTTCACCGGGTCCGCCGCGACCGGCCGCCGGGTGATGGCCTCCTGCGCGGAGAACCTGGTGCCGGTGCTCATGGAGTGCGGCGGCAAGGACCCGCTGATCGTCGACGCCGACGCCGACCTCGACGCCGCCGCGGACGCCGCCGTCTGGGGCGGGATGTCCAACGCGGGCCAGACCTGCGTCGGGGTGGAACGGGTCTACGTCGTCGAGTCCGTCGCGGGCCGGTTCCTGGAGAAGGTGCGGGCCGCGGCGTCGAAGCTGCAGGTCGGCACGGCCACGAACGAGGGCGACCTCGGGCCGATGACGATGCCGTCGCAGACCGAGATCGTGCGCCGGCACGTCACCGACGCCCTGGAGCGCGGCGGCCGCGCGATCGTCGGCGGCGCCGACTCGGTGCCCGCCCAGGGCGGGTCGATCTCGCCGGTCGTCATCGCCGACGTGCCCGAGGACTCCGTCGCGGTCACCGAGGAGACCTTCGGCCCGCTGGTCGTGGTCAACCGGGTGCCCGACGTCGACGAGGCGGTCCGCCGCGCCAACGCCACCGGCTACGGCCTCGGCGCGACCGTGTTCTCCGCGAAGCACGGCGAGCGGATCGCCGAGCGGCTCCGCTGCGGGATGGTCTCGATCAACGGCGTGATCTCCTTCGCCGGGATCCCGTCGCTGCCCTTCGGCGGGGTGGGGGAGTCCGGCTTCGGACGCATCCACGGCGCCGACGGCCTGCGCGAGTTCACCCGCGCCCAGTCGATCGCCCGGCAGCGGTTCGGGATGCCGATCGTCGTCACCAGCTTCAAGCGGACCGCGCGCACGATGCAGACGCTGGTCGGGATCGTGAAGGCCCGCCACGGGCGCTGAGGGGCCCCTCACCCGACGACCAGGACCGTTCCCGCACGTCGGGGTGGTCCTGGTCGCATGTTACCCACTGGTAGCGCTTCCGGATGACAGGATGCGCGACGACGCGGAAGACAGGGTTGTCGAACCAGGAGGTTGCAGCGTGGCACGTGAGTTCCGGACCGTCGGAGTGGTCGGCCTCGGCACGATGGGGGCGGGCATCGTCGAGGTCTTCGCCCGCAACGGTCTCGACGTGGTCGCCGTCGAGGTGGACGAGGCGGCGGGGGAGCGTGGCCGGGCCCACCTGGCGGCCTCGACCGACCGCGCCATCGAGCGCGGCAAGCTCACCCGTGAGCAGGCCGACGAGCTCCTCGGTCGCATCACGGTGACCACCACCCTGGCCGACCTGGCGCCGGCGCAGCTGGTCGTCGAGGCCATCCCGGAAAGCCTGGACGCCAAGACCGCGCTGCTGGCCGAGGTCGACAAGGTCGTCGCCGAGGACACCATCCTCGCCTCGAACACCTCGTCGCTGTCGGTCACCGAGCTGGCCGTGCGCACCACGCGCCCCGGCAAGGTCGTCGGGATGCACTTCTTCAACCCGGCACCGGTGCAGAAGCTGGTCGAGGTCGTGCGGACCGTCGTCACCGAGCCCGACGTCATCTCCGACGTCCAGGCGTTCGCCGACTCCCTCGGCAAGGTCCCGGTCGTTATCGGCGACCGCGCCGGCTTCATCGCCAACGCGCTGCTGTTCGGCTACCTGAACCACGCGGCGAAGATGTACGCCGAGCGCTACGCCAGCCGCGAGGACCTCGACGCCGGCATGCGCTACGGCTGCGGCTACCCGATGGGCCCGCTGGCCCTGCTCGACCTCATCGGCCTCGACACCGCCTACGAGATCCTCGAGACGATGTACGGCGAGTCGCGCAACCTGATGCACGCGCCGAACCCGGTGTTCAAGCAGATGATCACCGCCGGGCTGCTCGGCCGGAAGACCGGGCGCGGCTTCTACACCTACTCCGCCCCGCACAGCTCCACCGTCGTCGCCGACGGTGAGACCCCGGCCTCGGCCGTGCCCGACGACGTGACCCTGCGCGACGTGGCGCGGGTCGGCGTGATCGGCACCGGCACCATGGCCTCGGGCATCGTCGAGGTGTTCGCCAAGGCCGGCTACGACGTCGTCGTCCGCGGGCGCAGCGACTCCAAGGTCGAGGGCTCGGTCGCGCTGGTGCGCAAGTCCCTGGACAAGGCGGTCGCGCGCGGCAAGCTGGACGAGGCGGGCCGCGACGCCGTCCTCGCCCGGATCAGCGGCACCACCGCGCTGGAGGACATGGCCGAGGTCGACCTCGTCGTCGAGGCCGTCGCCGAGGAGCTCGACGTCAAGCGGGCGATGTTCGGCGCGCTCGACGAGATCTGCAAGCCCGGCGCGATCCTGGCGACGACGACCTCCTCGCTGCCCGTCGTCGAGTGCGCCGCGGTCACGAGCCGCCCCGGCGACGTGATCGGCATGCACTTCTTCAACCCCGCACCGGTGATGAAGCTGGTCGAGGTGGTGTCCACGATCGGCACCTCGCGCGATGTGGCCGCCACGGTCCTCGACGTGTGCCAGAAGCTGAAGAAGGTCCCGGTCAGCTGCGGTGACCGGGCCGGGTTCATCGTCAACGCGCTGCTGTTCCCGTACCTGAACGACGCGGTCAAGATGCTGGAGGCGCACTACGCGACCGCCGACGACATCGACGCGGCGATGAAGACCGGCTGTGCGCTGCCGATGGGCCCGTTCGAGCTGCTCGACGTCGTCGGTCTCGACGTGTCGCTGGCGATCCAGCGCTCGCTGCACGCGGAGTTCCACCAGGCCGGGTTCGCCCCCGCGCCGCTGCTGGAACACCTGGTCACCGCGGGCCGGCTCGGGCGCAAGACCGGTCACGGCTTCCGGGACTACACCAAGCGCTGAGGGATCCCGACACCCCTGGGACACTGGGGGACATGGCAGGACGGCGTGCGCGACGGCCCCGCCCCTCGGAACGGGGGCGGGGCCGTCCCGTCGCACCACCGCTGGGCAGCGGCATGACGACCGACCTGGAGAGCGGCCGCGACGGCGAGCACTACGTCCGCCGGGTGCCGGGCGGCACCACCGTGAAGCACTACCGGTGCCCCGGCTGCGACCAGCTGCTGCCCTCGGGGATGCCGCACGTGGTGACCTGGCCGGCCGAGGACGGCCGCGGGGTCGAGGAGCGGCGGCACTGGCACCTGCCGTGCTGGAACGCGCGCGACCGTCGGCGGGCGGGCTTCCGGCGGCACTGAGCGGCGCGGTGCCGGTTCCCGGCGGTACCGGGCGGCGCGGCGCGGCTCCCGGCGGTCCCGCGCCGCGCGGGGCCGGTTCCCGGCCGTACCGCGCCGCGCG
>NZ_JAMXSG010000419.1:0-3300 GCF_024124365.1 Pseudonocardia sp. McavD-2-B | reverse complement strand
GGCCGCGTGCCAGCGCGCGACGACCTCGTCGGCGTCGAGCCTGCGGATCGGCACGCGCGGGCCCATCGGATGGCGCATGTGGTCGACGACCCGGGAGTTGACCTCCTCGACGTGCTCGCGCACGCGGCGCTCGTCGACGAAGCGGGTGACGGTCTCGTCGATCCGGTCCAGCTCCCTGCGCAGCTGGAGCGACGGCGGCAGCATCGCGTCGCCCGGGACGCCCTCCCGCTCCAGGTAGCCGCGGATCCACCAGTTCTCGTCGACCGGGCCGATCCGTCCCGCCCCGGGCAACGGTTTGCCCTTGCCGGGCAGGTCGTCGAAGTCGCCCCGCTCGACGGCCTCCCGGATCGTCCGGTCGACCGGTGACTCGAACCGCGGGTCCACACCGTTCATGGCTGCACCACCCCGTCGCGAGGTTACCGGCGAGCGCCGTTTCCTGTCGGTGGTCGGGTGCACACTCCGCGCCATGACGACGACACCCGCGACGCCCCCCACCACCGACCGTTCCCGCGCGCTGGACCTGGCGCGCCACTACCCCGGCCGGCGGGTGGGGCACGTCGCCGCGCAGCAGCGGAGGGCGGGATTCCCCGACCGCAACTGGCGCCTCGGCGCCGACGGCGAGCAGCGCACCGCGCACCTGCTGACCGCGCTGACCGGGCGGACCCGCCGGGACCGGCTGCTCGGCAGGCCCGCGGCGTGGCAGGTCCTGCACTCGGTCCCGCTCGACGGCGGCGCCGCCGACCTCGACCACGTCCTGATCGGGCCACCCGGCATCTGCGTCGTCGGCACCCGCCACCACCGCGGCCGCTTCCTCCTCCTCGACGGCGATCGGCTGGTCGTCGCGGGGACGGCCACGGACGCGGTACCGCGGGCCCGGGCCGAGGCGCAGCGGGTCCGCGAGCTGTTGCTCCCCCGGCTCGGGGCCGCCGCGTCGACGCCGGTCCGCCCGGTGATCGCGCTGGTCGGGGCCCCGCTCCGGGTGCGCCGCTGGCCCGACGACGTCGTGGTCGCCACCGAGGGCGCGCTGGTGTACGCCCTGCGCGGGCTGACCCCGGTGCTCGGCCCGCGGGAGGTGGAGCGGATCCACGCCGTCGCCCGGCGCCCGGGGAGCTGGGGGTGAGGCGTGCGCCCGGTCACGGCGCCTTCCCCGCGCGGGGCCGGATCAGCATGCTCTCCCGGTGACCTCGACCGCCCCGGCCCGGACCGGGCTGCACCGTGTCCCGGTCCCGGACGGTGTCGCACCGTCCGGGGTGGCGGCGGCGGTGCGTCGGCTCGCCCACCGGCCGCGGCTGGTCGCCTTCGGCGGGAGCTGGTCGTGGGGGGCACTGGTCGCCACCGACCCGGTGCTCACCGCACCGGACGGGGCCGACCCGTTCGCCGTGCTGGACGCACCGCCACGGTCCGCGGGCCCGGCGGCGAGCCCGGGCGCCGGGACCGCCGGGGCCGTCGGAGGCGGCTGGTTCGGGCTCCTGGACCATGCCCCGCCCGGTGTGCGGCCGACGGCGGTGCTGTCCTGGTACCGCGACGTGCTGCGGCACGACGGCGAGCGCTGGTGGTTCGAGGCGCTGGTCGCCGGCGGAGCCCCGCTGCCGGGCCTGCCGGACCTCCCCGGTGCGGTGCACCCCGACACCGGCTCGGTCGAGCGCCGGTACACGCAGCTGTGCGCCGACCTCGCCCGCCCGGCGCCGGACCGGACGGCCCGGATCGCGGTCACCCGGTGGCCCGACCGCGACGCGCACCTGGCCGCGGTCGAGCGGTGCGTCACCGAGATCCGTCGCGGCGAGATCTTCCAGGCCAACATCGCGACCCGGCTGGAGGTGCGGCTCGACGGCGACCCGCACGAGGCGTGGGCCCGGCTGGTCGAGCCGGTCGCACCGGCCCGCGCCGCGCTCGTCGTGACGCCGGAGCGGGCCGCGGTGGGCGCGAGCCCGGAGCTGTTCCTGCACCGTGCCGGGGACCGGGTCACCACCGCGCCGATCAAGGGCACCCGGCCGCGCACCGGTGGCGACGCCGACGAGGCCGAACGCGCGCGACTCGGCGCCTCGGTGAAGGACGCGGCCGAGAACGTGATGATCGTCGACCTGATGCGCAACGATCTGGCCCGGGTCGCACGGCCCGGCGGGGTGCGGCCGGGGCGGCTGCTCGCCGTCGAACCGCATCCGGGGGTGTGGCACCTGGTGTCGCGGGTGCACGCGACGCTGCGCGACGACGTCACCGACGCCGACCTGCTCATCGCCACGTTCCCGCCGGGCTCGGTCACCGGCGCGCCGAAAATCCGGGCCTGCGAGGTGATCGCCGACTGCGAGGACGGCGACCGTGGGCTGTTCACCGGCGCCGTCGGCGGGGTGAGCCCGCTGGCCGGACTGGAGCTGAACGTCGCGATCCGCACCCTCGACCTCGGCCCCGCCGGGCCCGACGGCAGCCGCAGCGGCCGGCTCGGCGTCGGCGGGGGCATCACCGTCGACTCCGACCCGGCGGAGGAGTTCGGCGAGGTCCTGACCAAGGCCGCCCCGGTCCTGGCCGCGCTGGACGGCCCGCCCCGGCCGGTCCGGCCGCCCGTCGCCCGGCCCGCCGACCGGGCCGCGGGCCTGTTCGAGACGCTGGCCTGCGTCGACGGCCGGGCCCGCCGGGTCGGCGAGCACGCCGCTCGGCTGCGCCGCTCCTACCTCGCGGTCACCGACCGCCCCCTCGACGCGCGGGTCGAGACCGACGTCGCCGCGGCCGTCGCGGGGGCGGCCGGGCACCACCGGGTCCGGGTCGAGGCGACACCGGAGGACCCGTCGCGGGTCACCGTGCGCGCGGTCCCCTGGCCCGGACCGGTCCCGCTCGACGCGCAGGGCGGGGTGGTCGCCGTCGTCCGGCGCGGCACCGACGGCGAGTCCCACAAGTTCGTCGACCGCCGCTGGCTCGACGCCCACGAGGCCGAGGTCGGGGACGGTTCGCCGCTGCTGTGCGACCCGGCGGGCCTGGTGCTGGAGACGACGCGTTCCGCCGTCGCCGCCGTGCACCGGGGGCGGCTGTGGGTCCCCCCGCTCGACGGCCGCATCCTGCCCGGCACCGGCCGCCGCGCGCTGCTCGACCTGCTGGGCCCCGGCGCCGTGCGGATCGCCCCGCTGCCCCTGGCCGCGCTCACCGGGGCCGACGGGTTCCTGCTGGTCAACGCGCTGCGCGGGGTGCAGTGGGTGCGCCGGGTCGAGGACGGCGGCCACACCGTCGCCGCCTGGACCGCCCCGGACCCGCTGACCCGCCGTCTCGCCGCGGCGCTGTCGCGCTGACCGGGCGTCGCGCCACCACACCCCC
>NZ_JAMXSG010000418.1:0-3335 GCF_024124365.1 Pseudonocardia sp. McavD-2-B | reverse complement strand
GTGGTGGTGCCGGCGCCGCACCGCCATGTCGGCCCCACCCCGGCGCCGCGGACCGCGGCGGCGGCCACCGAGACCACGGCGCCGCTGCCGCGCACCGCGGTCCGGCACAACCTCGAGCCGGCAGGCTGACCCGGCTCAGGTCAGGAGCACGACCTTGCCCGTGACGGTGCGGTCGTCGATGCGCGACAGGGCGGTCGCGGCGTCGTCGAGACCGAAGCGCTCGCTGATCAGCGGGTCGAGCGCGCCGGAACGCAGGTGCGGGAGCAGGGCGTCCCACTCCGAGCGGATGAAGTCCGGGCGTCCCAGCGCGTAGGCACCCCAGCCGACCCCGCGGACGTCGACGTTGTTCAGCAGCAGCCGGTTCACCTTCACCGTCGGGATGTCCCCCGCGGTGAATCCGACGACCATGAGACGGCCGAGCGGGCCGAGGCAGCGCACCGAGTCGGTGAAGCGGTCCCCGCCGACCGGGTCGACGACCATGTCGACTCCCGCACCGCCGGTCAGGCCCTTGACCGCGTCCTTGAACCCGTCGACGCCGACGGTGTGGGCAGCACCCGCGCGCCGGGCGACCTCGGCCTTGGCCTCGGTGGAGGTGACGCCGATGACGGTGGCCCCCATCGCGGCGGCCAGCTGGATCACCGCGGTCCCGATGCCCCCGGCCGCGCCCTGGACGAGCACCGTCTCCCCCGCCCGCAGGCCACCGCGGGTGTCGAGGGTGAAGTGCGCGGTCAGGTAGTTCATCGGCAGGCAGGCGCCCGCCGCGAACTCCACCTCGTCGGGCAGCGGGAAGACGTGCTGCTCCGGAGCGGAGACGGTCTCGGCGAACACCCCGGACATGGTGAACGCGACGACCCGGTCCCCGGCGGTGAACCGGCTGTCCGGGCCCGCCTCGCGCACCGTGCCGGCGCACTCGGAGCCGAGGGTGAACGGCGGCTCCGGCTTGTACTGGTACATCCCCTTGGTCAGCAGGACGTCCGGGAAGTTCACCCCGGCCGCGGCGACGTCGATCAGAACCTCGCCGTCACCGCGGACCGGCGGCTCGACCTCCGCGACACGGACCGCGGACGGCCCGTCCAGCTCGCTGACCTGCACTGCACGCACGTGTGCTCTCCCTCGTGGTCCGACGGCGGTGTCCGCCGGTCATCGAACCACGGGCGCGGGTGATCCACACGGGCCGCGGGGCGGGGCTACACGGGCTGAGCGTCGCCGTAGCGCGGGGTGCGCGGCTCGGTGAGCGCGTCGCACAGCTCGGAGAGCCGGTTGTCGATGCGGTCCTGCACCCGCTCGAGGGCGTCGAGCTCCAACATGAGGTCCAGGGCGTCACCGGTGGTGCCTCCGGAGAGGACGCGCTCCAGCTCGGCGCGGCGCTCGGCGGCGCGCCGACGGCAGGCGTCCGCGGTGGCCTTGTGGGCGCGCAGCCGGGCACGGGCGGGGTCGGCGAGATCGCGGCCGCCGTTGACGGTGGCGACGCGCTCCTCCAGCAGGTGCGGGTTCACGGGGCCCTCCGATGCGTGGTGGTGGGAACGTCGGCTCGACCGTGACGTGACCGCCGACACATCCCACGCTAGACGATCAGCGTGTGCCGCGCATCACATCGGTGTGACATCCGTGGGGAACCGGCCTCGGACGCGCGACGACCCCCGGTGCCGCGGGCACCGGGGGTCGTCGGATGTCGGGTCGGGTCAGTCGCCGCGGCGCGGCTGCGGGATGAGCTCCGCCGGGCCGCGACGGCGCTGGGCGACGGCGTCGGTGGTCAGGTGGTAGTGCCCGCGGCGGGACCGCCGGCACAGGTAGGCCCGCTGCGGGCGCCCGCCGAGGGCCTCCAGCTCACGGGCGGCGCTCTCGGCCGCGTCCCGGTCCGGGTAGATGACCTTGCCGTCGCTGCCGGTCGCGGAGGCGCCGAACCGCTCGCGCTCGGAGATCTCGCGCCGCCCGGGGAGGCAGACCTCCGGCCGGCCGGACCGCATCAGCCGCGCGTAGCGGGCCAGCACGCGGCCCCGCTCGCCGTCGACCACACCTCGTCCGGACGGCAGGTTCTCCACCGAGCGCCGTGCCGCGGGGATCATCCCCGGGTGCACCGCCGGAACCCTGTCGAACTGCCCGTCCATGTCGCCTCCACGTCGCCGTCACTTGTGGATCGCTCGACTCATCCTGCCTCGTTACCGCCTGCGGCGGGCTCGCTCGATCGTGTCATCTGTCACGCAGACACCGGCATATCCGCTCACACACTGTGACATCGCGTGCTGATCGGCGTGTCGGCGACGCCGTTCACCGCCGCGTCGGTCGTGTCATCACACCTGTGGGTACGGCCGCGTGCACCAGCCTGTGCGCCCGTCCGGACCGTCCTATCCTGATCTCCCGGGAACGCGCGTGCCCCGGGTCGGGGGACGAAGATGGCGATCCAGCCCGAGACGGGTGTCGGGAACGGGGCGTCCGGCGGCCCGCGGTGGGACGAGGTGTTCACCCCGTCCGACCTGGCCGAGGGCGTGTTCGACGTGCGCTGGGACCTGCGGCCGCGACTACGCCGGTGGCTGGCCGACCAGGGGCTGGCCACCGCGTCGGGGCGCGAGACGCACCGTCCCGCGATCGACGCCTGGGCCATGCTCGACGGCGGTGTGATCGCCGTGTCCGCGGTGAGCCTGCCCGGCACGCCGCCCGGTGCGGTGCCGCTGCCCGGGCAGGAGACCGCCGCCGGCACCACTCCTCCGCGGAACTCCGCGCTGCTGTCCCCGGGTATGCGACTGATCGGGCACCGCACGCTGCGCCTGGTCGTCGCCCGCCTCGGACTGCCCGGTGGCGACGAGCCGCTGCCCGGGGAGCACCGCGACGTGCCCGGCCTGGTCGAGGACCTGTTCGACGCCCGTCGCCGCGACGCCGGGAGCGCCGAGCAGGCCGAGCTGCTCGCCACCTGTACCGACCGGACGTCGCTGCGCTGGGTGGTCGCCGCGCTGCGGCCGTAGGCGCGCGCAGGATCGCGCCGGTACACCTCGTCCGGTTCGACCGGCGCCGACCGTGACGACCTGATCATCACGTGTGATGACCCCGGCGGTCCGTCGACAACGGCTTACCACGATCGACGCATCGTCCGACGGCGACGCACCCGGCGCGCCGTGGCAGGCTCGGCCCTCGTGACGACCTGGACCAGCGACGAGTGCGCCGCCCACTGGGGCGTGCAGGTGGGCACCTGGAACTCCTACGTCTCCCGCGGCCAGGCGCCGGCCCCGCTGCCCGACCCCGGCCCGGGCGGCCGCAAGGTCTGGGACGCCGCCGCCGTCCGCGCGTTCTCCCGGCCCGGGGTGGGCCGCCGCCGGGGATCCGCCGAGTCCGCGGCCGTG
>NZ_JAMXSG010000417.1:0-3347 GCF_024124365.1 Pseudonocardia sp. McavD-2-B | reverse complement strand
CGGCCGGGCCGCGAAGAGCGCCACCCGCGCGGCCGGGTCGGCGACGCGGGGAGCGGGCCGGGCGGTCGCGGGCACCACGTCGAAGGCGCGCCGTCCGCGGTCGGCCGACGCCGACTCCGAGGACCCCCCGCGCCGGCGGACCGGACGGTCGTCGGGCTCGGGATCGTCGTCGGGACGTGCGGGACCGTCGAGCCGGTCGTCGTCGGACGGCGCGGACTCCGACTCCGAGGGCCGCGCGGCCCCGGCCCGGCGGACCGCGCGGTCCTCCTCGGGCCGCAGCTCCGAGTCGTCGTCCTCCTCGTCCTCGGACTCGTCGGGCAAGGGCGGCTCGCGCAACGGCCGGGCGCCGCGCTCGGGCGGGCGTGCGACGAGGAAGTCGGAGGCGCGGGCCGATGGCTGAGGAGCAGAACGGCAGCACCTCGGTGCTGGACCAGCTGCCCACCGACCGCCTCAAACAGGCCGGGCAGCTGCTGTTGAAGGCCGCCGCCGACCGTGCGGTCGGCGCCGCGATGAACCAGGTGGAGGGACTCACCGAGCGGCTGACGGGCGTCGCCGAGAACGGCGGGACCGGTCTGGGCGCGGCTCTCGGCGGGGGTGGCTCGGAGGAGGGGGGCAATCCGGTGACGAACGCGGTGAAGGGCGGGTTCTCGGCCGTCAAGGACAAGGTGATGGGTGCCGTCGGGCTCGGCGGCGACGAGGACTCCGAGGACTCCGAGGGCGGCGCCGGCGGCGGTGGTTCCGGCGGGGGCCGCGGCAAGTTCAAGTTCATGAACATCGTCGAGCACCTCGACGTCGGTGTCCCGGTGCGGGTCGCCTACGACCAGTGGACGCAGTTCGCGGACTTCTCGACCTTCATGAAGAAGGTGCAGTCGGTCGACCAGGAGTCCGACGAGAAGACGAACTGGAAGGCCCAGGTGTTCTGGTCGAAGCGCACCTGGAGCGCGACGATCATCGAGCAGATTCCGGACACCCACGTCATCTGGCGTTCGCAGGGTGCCAAGGGCTATGCCAACGGGTGCGTGTCGTTCCACGAACTCGCGCCGAACCTGACCCGCGTCGTGCTGATCCTCGAGTACTACCCGGTCGGCCTGTTCGAGAAGACCGGCAACATCTGGCGCGCCGTCGGCCGCCGGGCCCGGTTGGAGTTCAAGCACTACGGCCGGCACGTGATGGTCGAGACCCTGCTCAATCGCGAGGAGCTGGAGGGCTGGCGCGGGGAGATCCGCGACAGCGAGGTCGTCAAGACCCACGAGGAGGGGCTCGAGGAGGAGCGCGAGGCCGAGTACGACGAGTACGACGACGACTACGACGACTACGAGGACGCCGAGTACGACGAGGACGACCTCGACGAGGACGACCTCGCGGAGGAGGACGACCTCGCCGAGGAGGAACCGGCCGAGGACGACGACTACGCGGAGGAGGACCTCGACGAGGACGGCCTCGACGGCGACGCCGACGCCGAGGCCGCGGACGAGGAACCGGCCGACGAGCCCGACCCGGAGTACGACGACGCCGAGTACGACGACGCCGAGCCGGAGGACGCCGAGGCCGGGGAGCCCGAGCCGGAGGGGGACGGCGGCCGACGGGCCGGGAGCCGTCGCCGTCGCACGGCGGGCTCGCGTGGCTGACCCGGCCCGGCACCTGCGAACGGAGGGACGGACACCGTGACCGTCAGCCATCGACAGGGGGGCGGTGGCCGGGTCGACCGCGCCCCGCAGGGCGACCTCGCCCAGGTCATCGACCTGATCCTGGACAAGGGTCTCGTCATCGACATCTTCGTGAAGGTGTCGCTGGTCGGTATCGAGCTCGTCACGATCGACGCCCGCATCGTCGTCGCCAGTGTGGACACCTACCTGCGGTTCGCGGAGGCCACCAACCGCCTCGACCTGCACCAGAAGGGCGGCAAGGACCTCGGCGAGGTCGTCAGCGGCATCTCGGAGGGCGGCTCGAAAGGGGTCTCGAAAGGAGCCACCAAAGGAGTGATCGAGGCGGGCAAGGAGAAGTTCGACGACCTCCGGGGTGAGCGTCGCTCACGGAAGGAGAAGAGCGAGTGAGCAGCGCGACCTACGTCTACGCCGTCGTCGCCGCCGACATCGACCTGCCCGAGGGGCTGACCCCCGTCGGCGGCGGCGAGGAGGTGGCGGTGATCGACCACGGGCAGCTCGCCGCAGTCGTCAGCGACGTCCCGCGCGACGCCCCGCTGGGCAGCCGCGAGGACCTCCTGGCCCACGAGCGCACCGTGAACACCCTGGCCGGGAGCACGACCGTGCTGCCGATGCGGTTCGGCGGCGTCGTCGACGACGACCGCGCCGTCGTCGACGAGCTCCTCGCCGCGCACCAGGAGTACTTCGCCTGGGCGCTGGAGCAGCTCGACGGCTGCCGGCAGTTCGTGCTGACCGGCCGCTACGACTCCGACCGCCTGGTGGCGGGCATCGTCGAGGCCGACCCGGAGATCCAGCAGCTCGGTGAAGCCGTGCGCGGCAAGGACCCGGACGCCACGTACTACGAGCGCATCCGGCTCGGTGAGGCGATCGCGGGCCACGTCGAGCGCATCCGGTCCGACGACGCGGACCTCGCCGTGGAGCGGCTGGGCCCGTTCGCGGTCGCGACGTCGGTGAAGGAGCCCGCCGCCGAGGACGGCGCCGTCGAGCTGGCGCTGCTGGTGCACCGCGACCGGGTCGGCGACTTCGAGCAGGCCGTCGACGCGCTCGGCGACGAGTGGGACGAGCGGGTGCGGCTGCGTCTGATCGGCCCGGTCGCACCGTACGACTTCCTGCCCGAACCACCGGAGGCCGAGGGCTGATGGGGCTCTTGCGCGGCCTGCTCGGGCTGCCGCTCGCACCGCTGCGCGGCGTCGTCTGGGTGGGGGAGCAGCTGCAGGACCAGGCCCACGCCCGGCTCTACGACCCGGTCGCGGTGCGCCGGCAGATCGACGAGGTCGAACGGGCATACGAGCAGGGGGAGATCTCCGAGGCGGACCGCGACGCGCGTCAGGAGGTCCTGCTGGCCCGGCTGACGGGGCGACCGGGGGACGGCCGTGGCTGAGCCGGAGGGCCGGTCGTCCGACGAGCGACCACGTCGTCGCGGGTCGGGAGAGCCGGCCCGTCGGCGGGACGGATCGGAGGCTCCGGTGCGGCGACGGGCGGGGGAGGCTCCACGACGCCGTCGCTCCGGGGACGACGATGCTCCGCCGCGTCGTCGCTCGGTGGACGACGACGCCGCGCCGCGCCGTCGGTCGGCGGACGGGGAGCAACCGCCCCGGCGGCGACGTCCGGCCGACGGTGGGTCGTCGCGCCGCCGCTCCGACACCGCGCAGGACCGGGCCGCCGACGCGCCGTCGGAGCGGG
>NZ_JAMXSG010000416.1:0-3363 GCF_024124365.1 Pseudonocardia sp. McavD-2-B | reverse complement strand
CGGCTGCCCGGCGGTGGACCGGCGACCCTGCCGCCCCGCCTCACCGCCGCCTACCTGGAACGCTGCCGCGCCGGGGTGCACGCGCTGCGCCCCGGGCTGCCGGTGGTGGCGCTGGCACCGTCGGTGCACCGCGCCGCCGACTACGGCCTGGCCCACCCGCACCGCGCCGCCACCGACGCCGCGATCCACCGCTGGGCGGCCGGCGCCCCGGCGGTGACGGTGCTCGACGTGCCCGCCCTGGTCGGCGAGCACGTCCTCGGTGGACACGGCAACCCCGACGGGCTGCACTGGGGCTGGGCGGGACACGCCGCCGTCGGGGAGGCGCTGGCCGGGCTCCTCGCGACCGTGGGGGACCGGCCGTGACCCTGCTCGGCATCGACCTGGGCACCACCTCGGTCAAGGCCGCGGTGTTCACCGGCGACGGCGCCCGGGTCGCCGCGGCCCGGGCCGCCCACCCCACCGCGCGGCCCGCACCCGGGCACGCCGAACAGGACCCGCACGACTGGTGGTCCGGGCTCATCGAGGTGGTCGGCGCGCTCGGCCCGGCACTGGCCGGGGTGACGGCGGTCGGGGTGTGCGCCCAGGTCAACACCCATCTGTTCGTCGACGACGGCGGTGCCCCCGTCCACCCGGCGATCACCTGGCAGGACGGCCGGTGCGGCCCGGTCGCGGCGGCACTGACCGGGCGGCTCACCCCCGCCGACCGGGCCCGGGTCCGGGGCGGGCTGGGCACCGTCGACGCCTCGCACGCGGCCGCCCGCGCCGCCTGGCTCGCCGCGCACCGGCCCGACGCGTGGGCCCGCGCACGGAGGCTGCTCGCCCCCAAGGACTGGCTGCTCGAGCGGCTCACCGGCACCGCCGTGGCCGACCCGTTGTCCTCGACCGGTCTCCTCGCCCCCGACGGCCGGTACCCGGACTGGCTCGACCTGCTCGTCCCCGGGCTGCGCGCGATGCCGGCGCCCCTGGCCGACCCGGCGTCGGTCGCGGGGGAGACCACCGGCGCGGGCGGGCTCCCGGCCGGGCTGCCCGTCGCCGTCGGGACGATGGACGCCTGGGCGGCGCTGCTCGGCGGCGGGATCGCCGCCCCCGGAGACGCGATCGACATCGCGGGCACCTCGGAGGTCCTGGCCCTCGCCGCGACGCCCGGCGGCAGCGCCCCGGGCATCGTCACGTTCCCGTCGTGGCGCGGGCTGCACGTGCACGCCGGGCCCACCCAGGCCGGCGGCGACGCCCTGACCTGGGCGTCCGCGGTGCTCGGCGTCGCACCGGGCGAGCTGCTGGACCGCGCCGCCGGCGCCGACCCGGGCCAGGTCCTGTTCCTGCCCCAACTCGCCGGGGAACGGGCCCCGCTGTGGGACCCGGACCTGCGAGGGCACTGGCTCGGCGCGGGCTTCGCCACCGGGCCCGCCGAGCTGGGCCGCGCCGTGCTGGAGGGCGTCGCGCACGCCGCCCGGCACGTCCTGGGGCCGCTGGAGGCCGCCGCCGGACGTCGCGCCGACACGATCGCCGCCTGCGGCGGCGGTGCGGCGAGCGACCTCTGGTGCCAGATCAAGGCCGACGGGCTGGACCGGCCGCTGCGCCGCACCGCCGAGCGCGACGCCGGGGTGCTCGGTGCCGCGATGCTCGCCGCGCTCGCGACCGGCGACGCCGCCTCGGTCGACGAGCTCGCCGGGCGCATGGTGCGGGTCGACCGGGAGTTCACCCCCGACCCGCGCACCCGCGGCCGCCTCGACGACGCGCACGGCCGCTACCTCGCCGCGCAGCGGGCACTGGCACCGCTGTTCCGCCCGACGGGTGGATAGGGTCCGGCCGTGCCCCCCTCGCCGGTCGCCGTGGTCACCGACTCCACCGCCCACCTGCCGCCCGGCGTCGCGGAACGGCGGGGCATCCACGTCGTCCCGCTGGAGGTGCGGCTCGGCGAGCGCACCGCCCGGGACGGTGTCGACGTCTCCGCCGCCGAGCTGATCACCGCCCTCGCCGACCGGACCCTGCTGGTGCAGACCTCGCGCCCGACCCCGGCCGCGTTCGCCGAGCGCTTCACCGCCCTGCTCGACGACGGCGCCCCCGCCGTCGTGGCCGTGCACCTGTCCCGGGAGCTGTCCGGCACCTGGGACGCGGCCCGGCTCGCCGCACAGGAGGTCGCCCCGGACCGGATCCGGGTCGTCGACTCCGGCGCCATCGCGATGGGTCTGGGCTTCGCCGTGCTGGCCGCCGCCGACGCCGCCGGGGCAGGTGAGGCCCCGGAGGAGGTCGAGGCCGTGGCCGGTGCCGTCGCCGCACGGGCACGGGTCCTGTTCGCGGTGCAGGACCTGGAACGGCTGCGCCGTGGCGGGCGGATCGGTGCCGCGTCCGCGCTGGTGGGCACGGCCCTGTCGGTCAAGCCGATCCTGCACCTGCGCGACGGCCGGATCGCGCCGCTGGAGAAGGTGCGGACGACCTCGCGCGCGACCGAACGGCTCGTCGCGCTCGCGGTCTCCGCGGCGGGCCCGGGGGCGCACGTCGCCGTGCACCACCTCGGTGCCGAGGACCGGGCCGAGGACATCGCCGATCGGCTGCGCGAACAGCTGCCCGACGCCGCCGGGATGCACGTCTCCGAGGTCGGCGCGGTGATCGGGGCGCACGCGGGACCGGGGCTGGTGGGGGTCGTGGTGGTGCCGGCGGGCTGACCGCCTCGTCGAGGGGGGGCCGGCTCCGGCCGCCCTGCCACGGGCCGACGGGCCCCGCCGGTGTGTAGCACGGACCGCCGACGATCCGGCACCGTGACGGCCCACGGGATGCCGTCTGTCCCCAAGCGACGGATCCGTCCACAGGCCGGACACCGGCCGGTCGGAACAGGTGTCACGGACCTAGCGTCGGATGCGTGACCAGGACCGACACCGCCCTCGACCCGGCCCGGCGGCTCGCCGGGATCGGGAGGCGCGGGCGGCCGGACACGGTCGCGGACCGGCTCGAACCCCCGACGGTCCCGTTGCCCGCGCTGCCGGTGCCTCCCGGTCCGGCCGGGTCACGCCCCGGACGACCGCCCGCACCCGGGCCACTCCCGCCGCACGATGTCAGCGGTGCCGTTCCGCCGGGTCCGATGCCGTCCGCCTCCCGACGCGACACCCCGCACCGTGCGACACCTGTTCGGCACGCCGACCCCGACGCCTCGCACGGTGCGGGACCGGAGTGGCCCGCCGACCCGCAGGGCGCGAGGCCGGTGTGGACCGCCGACCCCGACGCCGGCCACCCCCTGGCCCTGCTGGCCCGGGACGACCCCGCCCCGCCCGAGGAGACTCTCGCCGACGACGGCCCGCACGGCGGACGCCCCTCCTGGTTGCGCCGCCGGGCCCAGCGGTGGCTGCCGTCGTCGCTGGCCGGGGC
>NZ_JAMXSG010000415.1:0-3397 GCF_024124365.1 Pseudonocardia sp. McavD-2-B | reverse complement strand
GCAGCACGGCGCCGCAGCCGGAAGCCCGCCGGCACAGGAGGTCGACCTGGGCGTCGGTGAGCGGCCAGTCGGTGAAGCGCCGCCGGTCGGTGCGCCGGGCCGAGATCGCCGCCGCGGTGTCGACCGCGGCGGGATCGGGGCTGCGCGTCCCGCCGGTGACGTGCACGGCGGCCACCACCTCCGGGCGCCCGGCGTACGGGAGACGGGTGACGGTGCACCGCAGGCCCAGGCCGGCGAGCGCCACCGTGAGGTGGTGCAGCGCGGCGCCGCAGCTCAGCAGCATGTCCCGGCCGTCGGCGTCGGCCGAGTCCAGCCGGCGTGTCGCGTCGGCCTCGAGCTCGATCCCCGTGTCGTCCCACCGCCAGCGCCAGGGCTGGGTGTTGTGCACGGACGGGGCACGGGCGGCCAGCGTGAGGGCGGCGCGCAACGTTCCGGGGTCGATGGGGGACATGGCAGGCCTTCCGTCGGTGCTCCCCTCCGGGAGCTGCACCCGCCATCCCCCCACCGCCCGAGGCCCGGCGGCAGGGCCACCCCGACCCGGGAACCGCCGCCGTCGGTCACCACGATCGCGGGACCGAGGACCCACCCGCGGCGGGTCGCGCTGCCCTGACCTGCGACCGGGCGGGAGCGGACCCTCGCGCCATGACGACTTCGACGCCCGTTCCCGCCCGCGGTGAGGACTCCCCGGTGCGGATCCAGGCCCGCACCGACGAGCACCTGTCCCGCGGCCTGTGGTTGGTCAAGTGGTTGCTGCTGGTCCCGCACCTGGTGGTGCTCGGCGTGCTCGGCGTCGCGTTCTGGGTGCTGACCGTGGTGGCCCTGTTCGCGGTCCTGGTCACCGGCCGGTACCCGCGGACGCTGTTCGCGTTCAACCTCGGCGTGCTGCGCTGGGGGTGGCGGGTCACCTGGTACGGCTACGGCGGGCTGGGCACCGACCGCTACCCGCGGTTCGCGCTCGACGACCGTCCCGAGGACCCGGCGCGGCTGGACATCGCCTACCCGCAGCAGCTCTCCCGCGGCCTGGTGCTGATCAAGTGGTGGCTGCTGGCGCTGCCGCACTACCTCGTGCTGGCGCTGCTCGTCGGCGCCGGCGGCACGATCGTGGGCCGTGTCGGCGGGGGTGGGGCCTTCGGCACCGAGGGGGGCGGGCTGCTGTCGCTGCTGGTGCTGTTCGTCGGGGTCCTGCTGCTGTTCACCGGGCGCTACCCGGCCGGTCTGCTGGACCTGGTGACCGGCATCGACCGCTGGGTGCTGCGGGTCGTCGCCTACGCGGCGCTGATGACCGACAGTTACCCGCCGATGCGGCTCGACCAGGGCCCGCAGGACCCGGCCGGACCGTTGCCCGGTGACGGGCCGGACCGGACCACGGCCGCCCCGGCCGCCGGGGCGGCGGAGGGCAGGGGCGGACAGGCCCTGCTCACCCGCCCCGAGGCGCCCCCGGAGCGGGTCGCGGCGGCGCCGCTCGCGCCGCCACCGACCGGGCGTGCGGTGCTGCTGACCGTGGGCGCCTGGGCGCTGCTGCTCGGGCTCGCGGGGGGTGTCGCCGGTGTCGTCGACACCACGGGTACCGGTTCGGTGACCGGCGCGACCGGTCTGGGCGCGACGGCCGTCGCGCTGGTCGCAGGAGGTGTCCTGGCCCTGGCCGGGGCGGTCCTGATCGCCGTCGGCGCCCGCCCGGTCGGCCGGGAGGGTGGGCGACGATGACCGGTGCGGAGCCGCCGGCCCCCGGCGCCGCGGCCGGGGGGCCCGTCGTCGCCGCGGTCGACGGCTCGGACTCCTCCTACGCCGCCGCGCGGTGGGCCACCGAGGAGGCCGCGTGCCGGCAGGTCCCGCTGCTGCTGGTCGCCGCCGTGCCCTGGACGACGTTCCTGCCGGTCGGGCTCCCGCATCTCGGCGAGGAGTACGGCCGCGACGCCATGGTCCGGCACGCCGAACGGTGCCTGGAGCAGGCGGCCGGACCGGCCCGCCGGACCCTCGGCCCCGAACGGGTCGGCTCCGAGGTGCGGGGCGGCTCCGCGGCGGAGGTGCTGTGGGAGGTGTCCGGCACCGCGGGCCTGCTGGTGCTCGGCAGCCGCGGTCGCGGCGGGTTCGCCACGCTGCTCGCCGGGTCGGTCGCGGTCGCCGCGGCCGCGACCGCGCAGTGCCCCGTCGTGGTGCACCGGGCACCGGGCGACCCGGGCGGCCCGGTCGTCGTCGGGGTGCACGGCGTCACCGGCCCCGCGCTCGGCTTCGCCGTGGAACACGCGCTGGCGCACCGGGCGCCGCTGGTCGCGGTGCACGCCTGGTTCGACCACGACATGGACCCCTACACCGCGGAGCTGCTCGCCCGCGACGGCAGGCAGGCCGCCGCCCTGGACGCGGCGGCCGACCGGGTCCGCACCGCGCTCGCGCCGTGGCGGTCCCGGTACCCGGAGCTCGACGCCCGGGAACGGGTCCTGCTGGACAACCCGGCCGGGGCGCTGGTCGGGGAGTCCCCGCGGGCCCGGCTGGTCGTCGTCGGGACGCACGGGCGGGGCGCGCTGTCCGGGGCGCTCCTCGGATCCACCGGTCAGGCGGTCCTGCGGCACGCCGGGTGCCCGGTGGCGGTCGTCGGAGCGCCGGGGATCCGATGACCGGGCCGGTGGACGACGACCTCACGGCGGTGGACCGGTGGTGGCGGACGGCCAACTACCTGGTGGTCGCGCAGATGCACCTGCTGGACAACCCGCTGCCGGCCGAGCCGCTGCTGCCCGGGCACGTCCGGCCGGAACCCCGGGGCCACTGGTCCACGGCCCCGGGCCTCACGTTCTGCTGGGCCCATGTGGCCCGCACCGCCGCCCGGCACGGGACACCGGCGCTGGTCGTCGCCGGACCGGTGCACGCCGGAGCCGCGGTGCGGGCCGCCGCCTGGCTGGAGGGCACCCTCGGCGCCCGCGACCACGGGCTGCGCCGCGACGGCGACGGCCTGCGGGCCCTGGTCCGCGGGTACGGCAGCCCCACCGGCGTCCGGGTCACCACCTCCGCCGCGACGCCCGGGGTGCTGCACCCCACCGACACCCCGGGGCAGGCGCTCGCCCACGCCCAGGGCGCCGCGGACGACAACCCCGGGCTGGTCGTGGCGTGCGTCGTGGGCGACGGCGAGGCCGAGAGCGACCCGTCGGACGCCGCGTGGCAGGCCGGGACGCTGTCCGACCCGGCCACCGACGGCGCCGTGCTGCCGCTGCTGCACCTCGACGGCAGCCGGATCGAGGGCGCGCCGCCGGGGCTGCTCGCCCGGCTCCCGGCCGAGGACCTGCGCAGCCTGCTGCGCGGCCGCGGGTACACGCCCCTCGAGGTGACCGTCGACCCCGACGGTGCCGCCGCGGACGCGCACGCACCGATGGCCGCCGCGCTCGACGAGGCGTGGGACCGGATCGCC
>NZ_JAMXSG010000414.1:0-3454 GCF_024124365.1 Pseudonocardia sp. McavD-2-B | reverse complement strand
CCGCGTCGGTGCCCGCCGGGGCCGCGACCCTGGGCCCCGCGGCCGGGCGGGTCCGCGCCGACCTCGACGGCCTGCGTCGCATCCTCGACGACGCCTGGGGCCCCGCCGACCGGCGCGAGCACCCGAGTGGCGCGGGCCCCGCCGACTACGGCGTCGGCTCCGCGGAGGAGCTGCTCGACGCCGCCGAGGCGGACGCGGCGTCACGGACCGCCGCCGGTCCCGGGACCGAGCGGACGCGCCGGCTGACCGCGGCGCGGCTGCTGCGCCGGATCGACCAGCTCGCCGTCGGGCTGGCCCGCGAGCTGTGCGGGCAGACCTGGAGCGAGCCCTCTCCCGCCGCGCGCGGCGCCGGTCACGCGGACGGGGCCGGGGCCGCGGCGGCGGGTTAGGGTCCGGCCGTGATCTCCGTGAGCACCCACGACGACGTCGGTCTGATCGAGCTGAACCGCCCCGAGCGCCGCAACGCCCTGGACATCGCGACCTGCCGGCAGCTGGTCGACGCCGCGGCCGAGGTCCGCGCGGCCGGCGCGCGGGCGGTGGTCGTCGCCGGGAACGGGCCGGCGTTCTGCTCCGGCGCCGACTTCGGCGAGGTCTACACCGACGAGTTCCTCGACGCGCTCTACACCGGGCTGCACGCGGTCGCCGACCTGCCGATGCCGACCGTGGCCGCGGTGACCGGGCCCGCGATCGGCGGCGGGCTGCAGCTGGCCCTGGCCTGCGACCTGCGGGTCGCCGCCCCGGAGGCGGTGTTCGGGCTGCCGACCGCGCGGCTCGGTCTGGCCGTGGACCCGTGGACGATCGAGCGCCTGGTGCAGATCGCCGGCGGCGGCACGGCCCGCAGCCTGTTGCTGGCCTGCGCCACCGTCGACGCCGTCACCGCCCACGCCCGCGGTCTCGCCGACACCCTCGGCGACCGCGACGCCGCACACGCCCTGGCCCGTGACATCGCGACCATGGCCCCCCTGACCCTGGCCTACAACAAGCGTTCGGTGGACGCGTTCGGCCGTGGCGGCCACACCGACCCGGCGGTGGTCGACGGCCTCACCGAGGAGTTCCGCGGATGCTGGGCCGCGGAGGACATCGCCGAGGGGCGCGCCGCCCGCACCGAGAAGCGCGCACCGGTGTTCCGGGGCCGCTGACCGCGGGACCGGACGACGCAGCGACCGTCCGACGCTTCTCGTGCACCGCCGATCGGCGGTATCGGACTCGCCCGTTCAGCTCAAGATCATGTTGGGCTACCGTGGGGAACCAGCCGGTCGCACTGTGCTTCCGGTCGGTCCCGACGGGCCGGGGACGTAGGGCGTACGCCCGGCGGAGGGGCGGACGGATGCGGGCACGGGTACGGAGCCGGACCACCGGACTCCTCGCGGTGGGCGTCGCTCTGACCGGCGCCCTGACCGCCGGGCTCCTGGCGGGCCCCGCCCTGGCCGAGCCGTCGGAGCAGCCCGATCCCACCGACCGGCAGGTCGCCACCGGCGAGCTCGTCCCCGGCACACCGTGCACCTCCTCGGCGCGGGCATGTGTGGATCTGGAGAGCCGCTCCACCTGGCTGTTCGACGCCGGTCGGGTCGTCGCCGGACCGGTCGCGATGCGCCCCGGCGACCCGGAGGCCCCGACACCGGCCGGGACCTTCGCCGTGCAGTGGAAGGCCGAGCAGTGGACCAGCCGGGAGCGGCTGACCCAGATGCCGTGGTCGGTGTTCTTCGCCCAGGGCGGCATCGCCTTCCACCAGGGCGACCTCTCCACCCCGTCGGCCGGCTGCGTGAAGCTCGCCGAGACCGATGCACGCCAGTGGTTCGACTACCTGCAGGTCGGCGACCAGGTGCAGATCCACTGAGTCGCGCCCCGGGTGTGTGAGTCATCTCCCGGAGGGGTTCTACGCGCAGTAGAAAGGTTCGCGTAGGATGACCTTCGTGACGAGTCTGGGCGAGTTGGAGCGGGCGGTCATGAACGTCCTGTGGGAGACCGACCGGGACATGACCGCCCGTGAGGTGCAGGACCAGCTCGCCGACCGCGACCTGGCCACGACGACCGTGCTCACCGTCCTCGGCCGGCTCGAGCGCAAGCAGCTGGTCCGGCGGATCCGCGACGGCCGCGCCCACCACTACCGCCCGGTGGCCAGCCGGGAGGACCACGTGGCCGAGCTGATGACCGACGCGCTCGACGACGCGTCAGACCGGGGTGCCGCCCTCGCGCGGTTCCTCGGCTCGATGTCGGAGGAGGAGCGGTCGCGGTTGCGCGACCTGCTCGGCTGAGCCGCCGGCGTTCCACGAGCCCGTCCGGTCGCGGGGGTGATGCAGCGCCGCGCCGCGCACTCCGCGACGATGTGAGGCGATGCAGCTGACCGCGCTCGGACTCGGACTGCTCGGCGTACTGCTCGCCGAGCCGGTCAGTCGTGCCCTGGCCCGGGCGCGCTGGCCCGGCCGCGACCCCGTCGGAGCGCTGCTGCTGTGGCAGGCCGTCGGGCTCGGCGGCGGGATCTCGCTGTTCGGTGCGGGGCTGGCCTACGGGCTGTCGCCGATGGGGCACAGCCTGCCCACCGCGGCGGCGGCGCTGTCGGCATCGGTGGCGGCGGGCGAGTGGCCGGACCGGATGGACCCGCTGCACGTGGGCGCCCTGTTGATCGCGCTCGGGGTGCTGGTGCGGCTGCTGTCGGTCCTGGTGATCACCACGGTGCGGACGCTGCGGGCCCGCCGGCGCCACCGCGACCTGCTCGACGTGCTCGCCACACCGTGGCCGCACGCTTCCGGTACCCGTGTCCTCGACCATCCCGTCCCGGTCGCCTACTGCCTGCCCGGGCGCAGCTCCCGGCTCGTGGTGTCGGCGGGGGTCCTGGACACCCTCGACACCGCCGGGGTCGTCGCGGTGCTGGCCCACGAGCGGGCGCACCTGCGTGAGCGGCACGACCTGGTCGTGCTCCCCTTCGTCGCGTGGGGGGCGACGGCGCCGTTCGTGCGCGGCATGGTGCACGCCCAGCTCGCGGTGGCCCGGCTGATCGAAATGCGGGCCGACGACGTCGCCCGCAGGCTGTGCGACCCGACCGAGCTGGCGACCGCGCTCAAGGCCGTCGGCGGGTCCGCGCCGGCGGCGGCGCTGTCGTCGTTCACCGACGCGTTGGAGGCCCGCATCGACCGGATCACCGCCCCGCCCCCCGCGCTGCCGCGCGTCGTGCACGGGCTGATCCGGCTGGTCGCCCTCGCGCTGGTCGCGGTGCCGGTGTGGCTGCTGGTCGCCCCGTGAGCACTCCGGCGCCCGGCCCGGTCCGTGCGTTCCCCGGGGCGGAGGCGCTGCTGCGGGTGCACGCGGCGTCGCTGCCCCAGCCCGACCAGCTGGCCGGGCCGTTCGTCACCCGGCTGCTGGTGGCCGCGCTGTCGTCGCTGCCGGCACCGACGGTGGCCGCCTTCGCGCACGCGGCGGGCACCCGGGTGCGGGCCGGCGACGACGTGTCGTCGCG
>NZ_JAMXSG010000413.1:0-3478 GCF_024124365.1 Pseudonocardia sp. McavD-2-B | reverse complement strand
GCCCGCGACGAGCATCCCGGCGGCGACGGCGGCCGAGGCCCTCGCGAGCACGGTGCGCCGGGGGACCCCGTCACCGCTCCCGCCGCTCCCGGTGCGGGTCCCCCCGTGACGGCGGGCGTGGCGGTCCAGCCCCCGCTGCACCGCCACGCCCACCACCAGCGCGACGACCGGGGCGGCCAGGTCGGTCGCGGTGGGCACCGGACCCGTCAGCACCGCGGCCACCGCGAGCAGCCCCAGCGCGGCGACGACCGCGGTCCCCACCGCGGGCCGTCGGCGCGCCGCGAGCCCGGCCAGTGCGCCGAGCAGCACCAGCAGCACGCCGATCCCGGCGAGCAGGACCGGCTTGTCGGCCGTCCCGAACGCGGACTTGGCGAACTCCACGACCGGTTGCGGCGAGAGCCGCACGACCGCGTCGCCGACGGCCACGAAGGGCGACGACGCCGGTGCCACCAGGGCCGCCACGAGATGCCCCGATGCCACTGCCGCGGCGATCGCCAGCAGTTCCACCAGGATCGCCACGGAACGCGACGGAAGGGCCAGGGGCCCGTTTCCCTCGGTCCGGTTCTCGGTCAGCACAACCGTTCTTCGGAACCGGCGGCGGAAACGGTTCGACCGGGTTCCGACGATTCCGCCGCGGAACGGGTCAGGCCAGCCCGAGCGAGTCCGGCTGCACCGGGATCGGGGCGTCGGCGCCGAGACCCTTCTGCGCCGCCGCGGTCCGGACGGCCTCGATCACCAGCGGCAGCGCGGCCCGTCGTGCGGTGGTGGTGCGGTAGGCCAGTGACACCGTGCGGGTCAGGGCGTCGCCGAGCGCGACGATGTCGACCCCCGGCGGGCGCAGCGCCAGGCCCAGGTCGGTCACCAGGGTGACGCCGAGCCCGGCCGCGACCATCGCCATCGCGGTGGCCTGCTCCTCGACCTCGTGGTCGATCCGCGGCTCGAAGCCCGCGCTCTGGCAGGCCAGCCGGGCCGCCTGCCCGAAGTGCGACCGGGCGGGCGACACGATCCACGGGTGCTCGGCCAGCTCCGACAGCATCACGCTCGCGGCCGGCACGGCCCCGGCGGGCACCGCCGCGTAGACCCGCTCGACGGCGATGACCGCCCGCTCCAGGCCCTTGTCCCACGTCATCGGGTAGTTCGAGTAGTCGATGACGAAGGACAGGTCGAGCTCGCCGTCGCGCACCGCGGCCGCGGTCTCCTCCGGGGCGAGCTCGCGGGTGCGGACCTCGACACCGGGGTGGGTACGGGCCAGCGCGGTCAGCGCGTCGGGCAGCAGGCCCGAGGCGACCGAGGCCCACACCCCGGCGGTGAGCTTGGCCGCAACGGTCTCGCCCGCCTCCTCCAGGGCCTGGGTGGCGCGCTCGGCCGCGGCGAGGATCTCCTCGGCGTGCTCGGCCAGCAGGACCCCGAGGTCGGTGAGCTGGACCCGGCGACCTCTCCGCTCGAACAGGCGGGTCCCGACGTCGCGCTCGAGCTGCGCGAGCTGCTGGGACACCGCCGACGCCGTGTAGTGCAGCGCGGTCGCCGCCGCCGTGATGGTTCCCCGCCGGTGCAGCTCGCGCAGCATCCGCAGCCGAGACAGGGACAGCTCCATGTGGCCGAGCCTATTGCGCTGTGCAGGAACGGTGAACAGCGCCGTGAATGATCCGTAAATGGACGCGGGGCCGGGTGCGACCCCAACCTGGGGCCATCGGTCGCCGAACGTCTGCGGCCGGGGGACGACGAGGTCCGCGATGTCGACGAGACCGGAACGGCCCCTGGCGGCGACGACCGGTGCAGCACGAGCAGGAGGTGGGTCGCCATGACGACGATGCAGAACCCGGCCGGGAGCACCCCGCAGACGGCGGCCACGGCCGCCCCGTACGTCGCCGGCGCCCCGGCGCCCACGGTCGCTCCGGTCGTCCGCCGCCCCGAGCCGTACATGCGCCTGCAGTGGAACGACGCCGTGACCGGCGCCGTCGGCTACCTGGTCGTGCACACCCTGCGGGCGGGCCTCGCCACCGGCGGCACACGGATGCGGGCCGGCTGCACGTTGTCCGAGGTCGAGGACCTCGCACGGGGCATGGCCAACAAGACCGCCACCTTCGACCTGCCGATCGGCGGGGCCAAGGGCGGCATCGACTTCGACCCGAAGGACCCGCGCGCCGTCGAGGTGCTGGAGCGGTTCTGCGAGGCCATGCGCCCCTGGATCGACGCGCACTGGGTGACCGCGGAGGACCTCGGCGTCCCGCAGCACCTGATCGACGAGGTCTTCGAGAAGATCGGCCTCGGCCAGAGCTACCACGCCGCGATCAGCCGTGCCGCCGACCCGGCCGCCACCCTGGAGCGGGTGCGCACCGGGCTGACCGCCGAGGTCGACGGCG
The DNA here is from genome assembly GCF_024124365.1 of Pseudonocardia sp. McavD-2-B. Lineage (NCBI taxonomy): Bacteria > Bacillati > Actinomycetota > Actinomycetes > Pseudonocardiales > Pseudonocardiaceae > Pseudonocardia > Pseudonocardia sp. McavD-2-B. The sequence continues at coordinate 1,115 of NZ_JAMXSG010000413.1, read as the reverse complement.
GGTTCGAGCTGGGCGACGTGATCGGCGGCTACGGCGTCGCGCACGCCTGTCTGGCCTCCGCGGTGTCCTGGGGCCAGATCCCGGCCGACACCACGGTCGCGATCCAGGGCGTCGGCACGATGGGCGGTGCGGCCGCCTACTACCTGTACGAGGCCGGGATGCAGGTCACCACGCTGGCCGACGCCGCGGGCACCCTGCACTGTGCCGACGGGCTCGACGTGCCCGCGCTGCTGGACCTGCGTGACGGCTTCGGCGAGATCGACCGCACCCGGCTGCCCGCCGGTGTCGAGCAGCTCCCGCGCACCGCGATCCTCTCCGCCGAGGTCGACATCCTGGTGCCGGCCGCGATCTCCTACGCGATCACCCCGGACAACTCCTACGACGTCCGCGCCCGTGTGGTCGTCGAGGCCGCGAACGCCGCGACCACCCCGGAGGCCGAGGCCATGCTCGCCGCCCGCGGCGTGCCGGTGCTGCCGGACTTCGTCGCCAACGCCGGTGCGGTCGCCTGGGCCTGGTGGCTGCTGCTCGGTGAGGTCGACGACGACCCGCAGAACTCCTTCGACCGGCTGCGCACCGTGATGCACGCCAAGGTCGCGCAGCTGCTGGCCGCGTGGTCCGAGGACGGCGTCACCCCGCGCGAGACCGGGCACCGCTGGGCCGACGACCCCGCCCCGACCACCGGGCCGGTCGTCATCCCCTGACCCGCTCCACCCGCGGCGGGACGGGGCGCCGCGGCGTGCGGGCGCTGGCCGTCAGCCGGCGAGGGCCACCATCCGGCCGGCGAGCCCGTCGTCGAGCACACCCACCTCGGCGAGGACCCGGAAGGCGTCGCCGTCGTCCCGCGGGGTCCGATGGCCGTCGGCGGCGATGACGTGGTCGGCCAGGTCGATGCAGATCTGCGCGGCCGTCTGCACCAGGTGACGACGACGGAACTGGTCGGGGGCGTCCACCTCGAACCGGACCCGTGCGACCTCGTCGGCGCTGAACAGCAGCCGGCCGGACTCCGCGACCCGGCCGCGCAGCTCGAGGCCCGCCCGCCCGAGGTCGACGACGTCCACCCCGGTCCCGAGCCGGGCGGCCAGGTCGGCGGCGAGCGGCTCGGTGGCGACGGGAGC
>NZ_JAMXSG010000412.1:0-3493 GCF_024124365.1 Pseudonocardia sp. McavD-2-B | reverse complement strand
GGTGGCGCCGGTGCCCGACGGGCCGGCACCGGTCGTGGTCCCCGGTATGCCCGCGTCGGTGCCGTCGGCCCGGTCTGCCCCGCCCCGTCGGTCGCGGGGCCCGCCCATGCCCCGGTCGGCGCCGGCGCCCGACGGCCCGGCCATCGGTGTGGAGCCCTCGTGCGTGGTCGCCGCGGTCTGGACCGCGTACGCGGCCGGCGCGGCGACCCCACTCAGGACCGCGACGCCGAGGACCACGGCGAGCCACCGTCGCCCCCGGGCGGGGACCAGCAACGCCGCGCCGGCGGCGACGCCCGCCACCAGCACCACCCACCGCAGCCACGGCAGGAACTGCGGCGACCCGCCGAGCAGTACGAACGCCCACACCGCGGTCCCGGCGGAGGCGACGGCGAGCACCCCACGGACCCACCGGCGGTCCCGGTACCGCAGGAGCTCGCGGGCGCCGACCGCGACCAGCGCCGCGATCCCGGGCGCGAGGGCAACCGCGTAGTACGGGTGGACGATGCCCTCCATGAAGGACAGCACCAGCACGGTCACCAGCGTCCAGCCGCCCCACACGATCAGCGAACCGCGGACCGCGTCGGTGCGCGCGGCTCGACCACGGAGCACCAGCGCCGCGACGAACAGGAGCAGCGCGGCCGGCAGCAGCCAGGAGACCTGGGTGCCGAAGGAATCGCCGAACATCCGCAGGAACCCGGCCCGGCCGCCGAAGGCCGCGCCCATACCGCCCCCGGGCCCGCCCGGTGGCATGCCGCCCCCGGGCACGGCACCGGCCGCGCCGCCCGGGAGACCGGCGGCGTCGGGCATCCCGCCGCCGAACGCGGCACCGGGCCTCCCGCCACCGCCGGGCCCGCCGACCTCGCCGCCGACGATGCGGCCGAGACCGTTGTAGCCGAACGCCAGTCCGAGCGGGGTGTTGTCCCCGGACCCGCCGATGTACGGGCGGGCGTCGACCGGCCACAGCGCGACGGCGAGCAGCCACCAGCCGGAGCCGACGATGATCCCGGCACCGCCGATGAGAAGCTGCCACACCCGTCGCCACGGACGGCCGGGCGCGGCCCACAGCCAAGCCAGAGCCAGACCGGGCAGCACCAGGAACGCCTGCAGGGACTTGGTCAGGAACGCGAACCCCAGCACCAGCCCGACTGCGGCGATCCACCGGGTCCGGCCGTCCTCCAGACCACGGACCAGCAGGTACGCCGCCAGGACGAGCAGCAGCGTCAGCAGCGCGTCGGGGTTGTCGAACCGGAACATCAGCGCCGCGACCGGAGTCAGCGCCAGCAGCGTCCCGGCGAGCAGCCCGGCGCCGTGCCCGGACACCCGGCGCACCGCGGCGTAGAGCAGTCCGACCGCGGCGATGCCCATCAGTGCCTGGGGGACCAGCAGGCTCCAGGAGTTGAACCCGACGATCCGGGCGGCGAGCGCCATCGGCCACAGCGACGCGGGCGGCTTGTCGACGGTGATGGAGTTCTGCGGGTCGAGCGAGCCGAAGAAGAACGCCGTCCAGTCGTTCGCCCCGGCCTGGACCGCGGCGGCGTAGAAGGAGTTGGCCCAGCCCGAGGAGCCGAGGTCCCACAGGTAGAGCAGGCCGGTGCCGGTGAGGAGAGCGATCACCGATGCGGCCCGGAGCCGGCGGTGCGAACCGCCGGCCGGGGGTGGGGAGGCGTCGGACCGTGTGGGGTTCCGGTCGAGGGTGCTGGTCACTGCAGGGTCGCCTTCTCCATCGGGGTGGTGGCGGAGGCCCGGGGACGGAACACCCAGGCGCGGAACAGGACGAAGCGCAGCACCGTCGCGACCAGGTTGGCCCCGACGATCACCGCCACCTCGACGGCCGGGTGCGCGCCGGGCGCGACCGCTCCGAGAACGACGAGTGCACCGGTGGTCAGCCCCAGTCCCAGGGCGAACACGACAAGGCCCTGGAACTGGTGGGTGACCGCCCGGCCCCGGCCGCGGACGCCGAAGGTGAACCGCCGGTTCAGCGCCGTGTTCACGACCGCGCACAACAGCATCGCGACGACGTTCGCCGCGATCGGCCCGAGCACCCCCCGCAGGGCGAGGAACAGCACCAGGTTCGCCGCCGTCGAGACGACGCCGATCGCGGCGAAGCGGGCCAGCTGGAACGGCATCGCCCGCGGCACCCCCGGCACCTCCGGCGGGGCCAGCGGCGCCCGCCCGAGCTGCGCGCGGACCTCGGCCAGCGGCAGCGCACCCGTCGCCAGTGCCCGGCCGACCCGCCACACGCCCTTCAGGTCCGCGACGGCCGTCGCCACGATGTCCACGCTGGAGTCCGGGTCGTCGACCCAGTCGACCGGCACCTCGTGGATGCGCAGCCCGGACCGCTCGGCCAGCACCAGCAGCTCGGTGTCGAAGAACCAGCCGGTGTCCTCGACCAGCGGAAGCAGTCGCCGTGCCACGTCGGAGCGGATCGCCTTGAACCCGCACTGGGCGTCGGAGAAGCGGGCCGAGAGCGCGCCGCGCAGGATCAGGTTGTAGCTGCGCGAGATGAACTCCCGCTTCGGGCCCCGCACCACCCGCGAGCCGCGACCCAGCCGGGTCCCGATCGCCAGGTCGGAGTGCCCGGACACGAGCGGGGCGACGAGCGGGAGCAGCGCGCCGAGGTCGGTGGACAGGTCGACGTCGCAGTAGGCGAGGACATCGGCCTCGGAGTCCGACCAGACCCGGCGCAGGGCGCGGCCGCGGCCCTTCTCCTCCAGGCGCACCGTGCGGACCTCGGGGATCTCGGCGGCCAGCCGCCGGGCGATCACCGGGGTGGCGTCGGTGCTGGCGTTGTCGGCGACGGTGATCCGGAACGAGTAGGGGAACCCGGAGGTGAGGAACGCGTGCAGGCGCCGCACCGAGGACTCCAGCTCGCGCTCCTCGTCGAAGACGGGGACGACGATGTCGAGCACGGTCCGGCCGCGGTCGGACGGACGCGCCTCGGGGTGGCCCGGGTGGGTGCCGGTCGCGGGGCCGGCGACGACTGTGGTCATGGGATCGACGATCGGGGCCTGCGCTGTCGCGGCCGTGTGATCGACCTGTGCGTCGGCTGTGAGCCGGTCGACCGCCCGCCGGGTCACGACGCGCTCAGGTCGTGGAGGGTGACGCCGTCGACGGTGCGGGCCGGGAACGTCGCCGCGACCCACTCGGCGATGAGACGCGCGTCGTCGCTGCCGCCGGAGGCGGTGGAGATCATCCCGCTGCCCGCGGAGCCGATGAACCAGTGGATCCGGTGCTGCGCCACCATCTGCTGGAACTGCGCGAGCGTCGGGTAGGGGTCGGTGCCGTTGAACCCGCCGACGGCGAGCACCGGTGCCCCCGACGCGAGCTGGTAACCCGCCGCCTGCATCGAGGTCACCGTGGCCGCGGCCCAGGTGAAGTCGTCCGCGTCCGCCGCGATCAACCCTGTGACCTGCGACGACGGTGTGGGGGCGCTGAGGATGCCGCCCGGCCCGCCGCCGCGCCCGCCGGCACCGCCCGGCCCCCGGGTGGGTCC